>NZ_DASQIX010000068.1:0-75999 GCF_035631355.1 Alloacidobacterium sp. | reverse complement strand
GGAAGGCACGGAGATGGTGATGCCTGGGGACAACATTTCGCTGGAGATCGACCTGCACACGCCGGTGGCGATGGAGAAGGGCTTGCGGTTTGCGATTCGCGAAGGCGGACGCACGGTGGGCGCTGGAACCATTACCGAGATCCTGCAGTAGACGAAGCGAGTTAGGCGAGCTGGCGCTAAAGCTGCCAGCTCGCAGAAAGATTGAAACGAGATGGTTGGACAGAGAATTCGCATTCGGCTTAAGGCTTATGACTACCGGGTGCTCGACACTTCGACGGGCGAGATTGTAGACACCGCGAAGCGTACGGGTGCACAGGTAGCAGGGCCGATTCCGTTGCCGACAGTGAAGAACAAGTATTGCGTGCTGCGTTCGCCGCACGTCGACAAGAAATCACGCGAAGCCTTCGAGATTCGAACGCACAAGCGGCTGATTGACATTCTCGAGCCGACCCAGCAGACGGTCGATGCTCTGATGAAGCTCGATCTTCCAGCCGGCGTGGATGTCGAGATCAAGGCGTTCGAAAAATAGGGACTAGCCATCCAGGCAATTGCGCCTTGCGGCGCTTGAGAGTTACGGCTAGACAACAAGCCTTCAGTGGCTGCGGAAAGTGCGCAGACATGATGGGGAGAGAAGACGATGGCAGTTACAGGGATTTTAGGCAAGAAGATCGGTATGACGCAGGTGTTCGATGAGAGAGGTGAAGTCCACCCCATCACCGTCCTGCAGGCCGGTCCTTGCGTGGTTACGCAGCTCAAGACGGCTGCGAAAGACGGCTACGACGCAGCCCAGATTGGCCTGGTCGAATTCGTGAAGGCTTCAAAAGTGACCAAGCCGCAGGCTGGCCACTTCGCCAAGAACAACGTTCCTCCGGTGAAACTGGTGAAGGAAGTTCCGGTGGAGCTGGCTGCCGCGAAGAAGTCGGAAGAGGGAGAAGCCGCTTCGAATGGCGTGAAGGCCGGCGACAAGGTTCTGGTCGACATCTTCACGGATGAGAAATACGTAGACGTAGTGGGCACGAGCAAGGGCCGTGGTTTTGCCGGCGTAGTTCGCCGCCACGCGTTCGGCGGCGGTCCCAAGTCGCACGGACACATGTTCCAGGTGCAGGGCTCGATCGGCGCATCGTCGTTCCCGTCGCGTGTTTTCCCCGGGCAGCGTATGCCGGGACACATGGGCGTAGATCGGGTTACGGTCCGCAACCTGCGCATTCGCGGAATCGACATTGAAGAGAACCTGATTATGGTCGAGGGTGCGGTACCGGGTCCTCGCGATGGATATGTGCTGATCTCGAAGGCGAAGGCCCCGCCGCGTGAGCGTCGCGGATTCGCGGGTGGCGGCACGGTCGATCCTCTGAAGGCTTCGAAGAAGGCTTCGGCGAAGAAGAAATAGGACTGCGCGTTCAGCGGCACGCGGCCTGATGGCCGCCTGATTAGCAAGACGCTTAGAGCCGGAACAATGGTTCCGGGCTTGAAAGAGAAAACGATGGCAAACATTGACGTATTCGATCTCGGTGGACAGAAGGTTGGCTCCTTGGAGCTGGCTGACGAAGTCTTTGCCCCGAGCGAGGTAAATGAGGCGCTTCTGTGGGAAGCAGTGAAGCATTATCGCGCTTCGCTGCGCCAGGGAACGGCTGCGACCAAAAATCGCAAGCTGGTTTCCGGCTCGGGCAAGAAGCTCTGGAAGCAGAAGGGCACGGGCCGCGCGCGTATCGGTTCGGTGCGCTCGCCTCTGTGGCGACATGGCGGCACGGTCCACGGACCGCAGCCCCGCTCCTATGACTATGCCTTCCCCAAGAAGAAGCTGCTGGGTGCGTTGCGCTCGGCGCTGGCGGCAAAGCTGCAGGACGGCAAGCTGACGGTTGTCGAGAGCTTTGAGTTGAAAGAGCCCAAGACCAAGCTGTACCGTCAGGCGCTCAACAAGCTTGAAGCCAAGAAGACAGTCCTGCTGGTTGAGAACAGCAAGGAGTTGAGCCCGAATGTGGTCCTCGGCGCGCGCAACCTCAAGGGCGTCGAGCTGATGCTGAACAACGAAGTGCATCCGTACGATCTGCTGCGCTACGAGCGCGCGATCTTCTCGCGGCCCGCACTCGAACAGCTCCAGGCAGACCTCAAGAAGACGGTTTCAAAGCGTAGAAAGGCGCAGGTGGCCTAATGCCGACAACATATTCAGTCATTCGCCGCCCGCTGATCACCGAAAAGGGACTGGGCGTTAAAGAGACCGAGGGCACGCTGGTTTTTGAAGTAGCCGCGAAGGCGACCAAGACCGAAGTAAAGCAGGCGGTCGAGGCGCTCTTCAAGGTGAAGGTATCCGCTGTGCGCACGGCCAACGTTGCCGGTAAAGAGCGCCGCCGCGGAAAATTTGCCGGGTTCCGTCCCGACTGGAAAAAGGCGTATGTGCGCCTGAAGTCGGGCGAGAAGATGCCGGATTACGTGAACAACCTGTAGTCGGAAGAACGACGCAGGTTACGAAGTTTGATTGCTGCTCAGGAAAAAGCTATCTGAGCAAACGCCGGCTGAAGTGAGCCGGCGGCGAGAGAGAAGAAAACGATGCCGATCAAGACATACAGACCGATCACGCCAACGCTGCGGTTTCAGACCTCGCTGGTGAATGACGACATCACGACGGACAAGCCGTACAAGCCGCTGCTCCAGATCAAGCAGCGCACCGGCGGACGCCGCAACTCGGGCGACCTGACTATCCGTCACCACGGCGGCGGCCACAAACAGAAGCTGCGTTTGATCGATTTCAAGCGCAACAAGTACGGTGTGCCGGGCAAGGTGGCGACGATTGAATATGATCCGAACCGGTCCTCCCGAATTGCCTTAATCAGCTATGCGGACGGCGAGAAGCGCTACATCCTGCAGCCGGTTGGCCTGAAGGTTGGACAGACGGTGATGAGCGGTCCTGAGGCCGACATCCTCGTCGGCAACGCGCTGCCGCTTAAAAACATTCCTGCCGGCACGACGGTGCACAATGTCGAGCTTCGTCCGGGCAAGGGCGCGCAGATGGTACGCTCGGCCGGTTCTTCGGCTCAGCTGGTGGCCAAGGAAGGCGACTACGCGCTGCTGAAGCTGCCTTCCGGCGAAACCCGCAAGGTGCTGGTAGATTGCATGGCGACGATTGGCCAGGTGGGCAACACTGATCACGAAAATGTGACCATCGGCAAGGCCGGGCGCAATCGCTGGAAGGGCATTCGCCCGACCAACCGCGGCGTCTCGATGAACCCGGTCGATCACCCGCACGGCGGCGGTGAGGGTAAAACTTCAGGTGGACGTCATCCGGTGACCCCATGGGGCCAGCCGACACGCGGCTACAAGACGCGCAACAACAAGCGGACCGACGCATTCATCGTCAGCCGCCGCAGCAAGTAAGGATTACGAGGTTTATTGATGGCACGGTCGACGAAAAAAGGCCCGTTTATTGATACGCACCTGACGGTGAAGATTGATGCGCTGAACCAGGCGAACGACAAGAAGGTCGTCCGCACCTGGTCGCGCCGCTCGACGATCCACCCCGACTTTGTCGGGCACACGATCGCGGTGCACAACGGCAAGAAGTTTGTGCCGGTGTATGTGACGGAAAACATGGTGGGGCATAAGCTGGGCGAGTTTGCCGCGACGCGCACGTTCAAGGGCCACTCGGCCAAGGCCGCGGAAACGACGGCGAAGCCCAAGTAAAGGGTTTCGGCAGGAAATTGGAATTAGAGAAGGTTTGAGGCAAGCCAATGCAATTGGACACACGGGAATTTCGGGCTGAAGCGCGGTTTCAGCGGGTATCGCCGCAGAAGGCGCGGCTGGTGCTCGATCTGATCAAGGGCCGCAGGGTGGAAGAGGCGCTGAACAAGGTCGCCTTCACCAAGAAGGCAGTCGCTCCGATGGTCGAGAAGGTGCTGCGCTCGGCGCTTGAGAACGCCAATTATCTGAGCCAGGAGCAGGGACTGGACGTCGACGTGGACAACCTCTACGTCAAGAGCGCCATCGCCAACGAAGGCCCGCGCATGAAGCGTATCCGCCCGGCTCCGATGGGCCGTGCGTACCGCTATCAGCGCCGCCTCGCTCATATTGTGATTTCAGTGGCGGAGCGCAAGCAGGAAGGTCTGGTCCAGACAGTAGACGCCGAGGCGTCCGCTGCAGCGAAGCCAGCCAAGAAGAAGGCGCCTGCGAAGAAGGCCGCAGCCAAGAAGACTGCGACAAAGAAAACGGCAGCGAAGAAGTCGCCTGCCAAGAAGGCTGCGAAGAAGAAGTAGGAATTAGAGGGAACTATGGGACAGAAAGTCCATCCTTACGGATTTCGGATCGGTATCAACAAGCCGTGGCGCTCGCGCTGGTTTACGGAGCGCGATTACGACAAGCTGCTGGTTGAAGACGTCAAGCTGAAGAGCGAGCTCAAGGACAAGCTGAAGGCCGCCGGCGTCAGCTCGGTCGAGGTCGAGCGTCCGGGCAACAAGCTGCGGATCATCATCCGCACTGCGCGTCCGGGCATCATCATCGGCCGCAAGGGCGCCGAGATCGAGAAGCTCAAGGTTGAATTGCAGAAGCGCACCAACCGCGACGTCTTCATCGACATTCTCGAAGTCAACAAGCCGGAGCTTGATGCCCAGCTGGTGGCCGAGAACATCGCGCTGCAGCTTGAGAAGCGTGTCGGTTTCCGCCGCGCGATGCGCAAGTCCGTCGATTCGGCGCTGCGCTTCGGCTGCAAGGGAATCAAGGTCCGCGTCTCGGGCCGCCTGAACGGCAACGAAATCGCGCGTTCCGAATGGTATCTGCAGGGCCGTCTGCCGCTGCACACGCTGCGCGCGGACATCGACTACGGCTTTGCCGAAGCGCGCACGACGTATGGCGTGATCGGCGTGAAGGCGTGGATCTATCGCGGCGACATTTATCAGCAGAGACGGCGCGAGCCGCAGGCTGCGGTGGGCACGTCCGTATTCTAGGGCACAGGGCGCAGGGCACAGGGCACAGAAAAAACTGGGACCTGAGCGCTGAGACCTGAGAACTGATTAGAGGGTTTCATTATGTTGATGCCAAAGAAGGTCAAGTATCGCAAGCAGCAGAAGGGCAAGATGCGCGGCAAGGCGTGGCGCGGCTCTGAGCTGTCATTCGGCGACTACGGCCTCAAGGTCATGGAGTGCGGTTATATTACCGACCGCCAGATCGAGGCCAGCCGTATTGCCATGACGCGCTTCATCAAGCGCGGCGGCAAGGTGTGGCTGCGCATCTTCCCGGACAAGCCGGTCACCAAGAAGCCGGCCGAAGTTCGAATGGGGTCCGGCAAGGGGCCGCTCGATCACTGGTCTGCGGTTGTGCGCCCGGGCAAGATCCTGTTCGAGATGGAAGGCGTAGCGCCGGAGATCGCACAGGAAGCCATGCGTTTGGCTTCAAACAAGCTGCCGCTGAAGACGCGCTTTGTGCAGCGCCACAACGTGAAGGCAGTCGTGGCGGCGAAGTAACAGATTTCAGGGAGACTCGGCTTACCGTAAGCCGCTGTCCCGGAGAGAAGACGAAGAGAAGAGATGGAACTCGATAAGATTCGCAACCTGGGCGACAACGAGCTGCGCGTTGAGGAGCAGAAAGCGGCGGAGCAGTTGTTTCGCTTGCGCTTCCAGATGAAGCTCGGCCAGAACGAAGGCGTAAAGAAGCTGCGCGGCCTGAAGAAGGACATCGCGCGCATCAAGACGATTACGCGTGAGCGCGAGCTGAAGCTGCACGGCGAAGCTCCAAAGGCGGAGCCTGCGGCACCGGAGAAGAAGGCCGCCAAGGCAAAGAAGAAGACCACGAAGAAGAAGGAGGCTCGCTAAGTCATGGCAGATGTAAAGAGCGAAGCCACAGTAGAATCGCGCCGCAACGAGAAGGTCGGCCAGGTCGTTTCGACCAAGATGCAGAAGACCATCGTGGTGGAAGTGGAGATGCGCAAGGCGCATCCGAAGTACAAGCGCATCGTGAAGAGCAGCAAGAAGTTCTATGCGCATGACGAGCAGAACTCGGCGCGCGTGGGCGACATGGTCCGCATCCGCGAGACGCGTCCGTTGAGCAAGCTGAAGCGCTGGCAACTGGAAGAGATTGTCCGCCGCTCCGCGCTGGCGCAGGTCGAGGAAGCAGCAGCGGTCGCTCAATAAGCGCCGCTTTTGTAGAGTCCGGCGGTAGACCGGGAAGGAGATAACACGATGGCAGTGCAGATGAGAACCATGCTTGAGGTAGCCGACAACTCCGGCGCGCGCAAGCTGCAAATGATTCTGCCGCTGGGTGGCGCAAGCGGCAAGAAGGCCGGTCTTGGCGATGTCATCACAGCTGCGGTGAAGGAGGCCTCGCCCGACGGCCAGGTGAAGAAGGGCAAAGTGGTGAAGGCCGTGGTAGTTCGCACGCGCAAGGAGACGCGCCGCCGCGACGGGACCTACATCCGCTTCGATTCGAATGCCGCGGTGCTGATCAACGAAGCCGGCGAGCCGGTGGGAACACGCGTTTTTGGCCCGGTTGCTCGCGAGTTGCGCGAGAAGAAGTTTTTGAAAATTGTTTCGCTGGCCCCTGAAGTTCTTTAAACAGGCCGGCAGGTAAAAAGGGAATTCTATGAGTTTGAACATACAGCGCAATGACACGGTGGAAGTGATCGCAGGCAGCGACAAGGGCAAGCGTGGCCGCGTGCTGCGCGTCCTGGCCGATGAGAACCGTTTGCTGGTAGAGCATGTGCGGGTGGTCAAGAAGAACCTCCGTCCGAATCCTCAGCGGAACATCCAGGGCGGCATCGCCGAGCAGGAAGCTCCGGTGCACATCTCTAATGTGTTGCTGGTCTGCCCCGACTGCGGGCCGACACGCATCGGACACAAGTTTGAAGGCGACACGAAAGTCCGCGTCTGCAGGAAGTGCGGACAGACGCTCGCGCCGAAGAAGAAATAGCTTTTAGCCGCTAGCTTCTAGCTTTTAGCTGAACAAGCGGCAAGAAAAGAGCTAATAGCTAGCGGCTAGAAGCTAGCGGCTCAAACTGAACACCCTCCGAAACGGTACACGGCAATTGCCACTCCGAGGCCGGAGAGAAGAGAGACAGCAATGGCAGCAAGACTGAAAGAGAAGTATCAGAAGGAAATCAAAGGCGCGCTCCAGAAGGAGCTTGGCCTTGAGAACACGATGGCGGTTCCGCGCCTGGAAAAGATCGTCCTGAACATGGGTCTGGGCGAATCGACGCAGAACAACAAGATGCTCGACCCGCTCGTGGCGGACCTTGCGTCAATCACCGGACAGAAGCCGGTGCTGACCAAGGCGAAGAAATCCATCGCGGCCTTCAAGGTCCGCGAAGGCATGTCGATTGGTGCGATGGTCACGCTGCGCGGCGATGCGATGTACGAGTTTCTCGACCGCCTGATTTCCGTGGCACTGCCCCGCGTGCGCGACTTCCGCGGCGTTTCGACCAAGAGCTTTGATGGCCGCGGCAACTACACGCTTGGCCTGCGCGACCAGTTGATCTTTGCTGAAATCGATTATGCGAAGGTCGACAAACTGAAGGGCATGAACGTCACCATTGTGACTTCGGCCCAGGATGACAACTCGGCGCGCGCGCTGCTTAAGCAGTTTGGCATGCCGTTCCGCCAGACGGCGTAAAAGGATTTAGAGATATGGCAACCACTGCAAAAAGAGTAAAAGACGCCCGCAAGCCGAAGTTTTCTTCCCGCCAGCACAACCGCTGCAAGCTGTGCGGACGCCCCCGCGCTTACCTGCGCAAGTTCGGCGTTTGCCGTCTGTGCTTCCGCCAACTGGCGCTTAAGGGAGAGATCCCCGGCGTAGTGAAGTCAAGCTGGTAGGACTCGCCGTCCAGGCAATCGCGCCTTGTGGCGCCAGACAATTTCGCGTTCAAGTACGATGCTGAACGCATAAAACATTCCCGCAGGTTCTCTGCTGACGCAGAGCGAACGGGGGATGAAGGAGAAACGATGAGCTTTACCGATCCAGTAGCAGATTTCCTGACGCGCCTGCGGAACTCGATCCGCGCGCGCCACCAGAAGCTGGATGTTCCGGCCTCGAAGCTGAAGACCGAGATCGCCCGCATTCTGAAGGAAGAGGGCTATATCGCCAATTACAAGGCTGCCGAAGAAAATGGCCGCAACGTTCTGCGCGTCTATCTGAAGTACGGCGCCAACAATGAAGCCGCCATCCGCGACCTCGCGCGTGTTTCGCGCCCCGGCTGCCGCGTCTACATTGGCCGCGATGAGATCAAGCGCGTGCAGGGTGGGCTTGGCATCAGCATCATGACCACGCCCCGCGGCGTCATGACCGGACGTCAGGCACGCAAAGAAGGCGTAGGCGGCGAGATACTCTGCGAAGTCTGGTAGGGCTGCGCGTCCAGCGAGACGCGCGGCGCGCCATTCTTGGCAAGATTTGATGTTGTGATCGCGCCTTTGGCGCGAATGTAGATTTAGGAATTACTTTAAAGGTTTTGGGTAGAAGCACCGGCCTTTAGGCCGGTGAATGAAGCGATGAAAATTGAGGGGCTTTAGCCCCGGAGGCTGCAGTGGAACGGATTAAAAATCCGGGACTCGCAAGCCGCAAAGGATTTGAGAAATGTCGCGTATTGGAAAGAAGCCGATCCCGTTGCCGCAGGGCGTGAAATACACCGTCAAGGGCAATACGGTCGTCGTCGAAGGCCCGAAGGGCAAGGTCGAGCAGGTGATTCCTGCCGGCGTCAAGCTGGAAACGCAGGATGGCCACATCGTCGCCACCCGCGAGAACGATTCGCAGGCTGCGATTCACGGTCTGACCCGCGCTCTGGTTGCCAATGCTGTCGAGGGCGTAACCAAAGGCTGGTCGAAGGACCTGGATATTGTCGGCATCGGTTACCGCGTTGAGTTGAAGGGCAAGGACGTAGTGGTATTTACGCTCGGCTACTCTCACCAGATCGAGTTCCCGCTGCCTACGGGCATCACGGCGGCAATCGACCCCAAGCAGACCCGCATCACCATCAGCGGCATTGATCGCCAGAAGGTCGGCCAGGTGGCCGCCGATATGCGTTCGCTGCGCAAGCCCGATCCGTACAAGAACAAGGGTGTGCGCTACTCCGACGAGAAGCTGAAGAAGAAGGTTGGCAAGACGGGAGCTAAGTAATGCCGTTTGCGCGGCGTGAGCGAACCGAAAGGTGAGCGGGAGTCGCGCGGCATTATCCTGAGGAGCGCGTAGCGCGACGAAGGATCTCTAAGCTGAAGTGGAAACCGAACGGACCCGCAAGGCGGCTCCGCTGTTAGGAAGGAAGACGAGAAATGATTTCGCAGAGAAACAGAAACGAAATTCGCCAGCGCATTCACGAGCGCATCCGCGAGAAGGTTACCGGCACAGCAGAGCGCCCGCGCCTGAATGTCTACCGCTCGGTGAACCACATCTATGCCCAGGTCATTGACGATGCCAAGGGCACGACGGTGGTTTCCGCGTCGAGCAAGGCCGCCAAGATGAAGACAGGCGGCAACGTTGCGGCAGCGAAAGAAGTGGGCAAGCTGGTGGCCGAGCGCGCGCAGGAAAAGGGCATCAAGAAAGTTGTGTTCGATCGCGGTGGCTATCTCTATCACGGACGCATCAAGGCCCTTGCCGATGCGGCGCGCGAAGCAGGTCTCGAGTTCTAATTTTGAGTTTCGTAAGGGCACGGCTTTAGCCGTGCCGTAAAAGCAGGATAGATTTGGGGCTTTAGCCCCCGAGGAAATCAGGAAGCGAATGGCAACACTGAAAAAGAAACTGGATGCCGGACAGTACAACCTGAAGGACCAGGTTGTCGCGATCAACCGCGTGACCAAGGTGGTCAAGGGCGGCAAGAACATGTCCTTTGCCGCACTGGTGGTTGTGGGTGATCCGGGTGCCGGCGTCGTGGGCTTCGGCTCGGGCAAAGCGAAGGAAGTGCCGCAGGCAATCCGCAAGGGCATTGAGTCGGCGAAGAAGAACCTGGTCCGCGTGAACCTCACCCAGACCACCATCCCGCATCAGGTGCTGGGCCGCTTCGGCTCGGGACAAGTGCTGCTGAAGCCGGCTCCGGAAGGTACGGGCGTGATCGCTGGCGGCGCAGTGCGCGCGGTGATGACCTCGGCTGGCGTGCAGAACGTTCTCACCAAGAGCCTGGGCACGGCCAATCCGCACAACGTGATCAAGGCGACCTTTGACGCTCTGGTTCAGCTGCGCGACCGCGAGGAAGTGGCAGCCATTCGCGGCAAGCAGGTACAGGAGTTATAGTCATGGCCGAAACCAAGACAAAGATTAAAATTCAGTATTATCGCTCGTTCATTCAGGCCCCCGTGAAGCACAAGAAGGTCGTCAAGGGCCTCGGCTTTACCCGTCTGAATCAGGTTGTCGAGCGTGAAGACACGCCATCGATTCGTGGCATGGTCAAGGCCGTGCCGCATCTTGTCAGGATTGTCGAGTAACAACGCGCCTTCGGCGCAATAGAAGCGAGTCGGTCGGGGCAATCCTGACCGGCGTATAGCGAGGACATTATGAATCTCTCCAATCTCAGAGCGCCGAAGAAGGCGAACACCAACAAGAAGCGCGTGGGCCGCGGTATGGGCTCCGGCATGGGCAAGACCTCGACCCGTGGCCACAAGGGACAGGGTTCCCGTTCGGGCTCGAGCCTGATGCGCGGTTTTGAAGGCGGCCAGATGCCGCTGCACCGCCGTCTGCCAAAGCGCGGCTTCACCAACATCTTCCGCACGGAATACACCGTTCTGAACCTCGATCGCCTTGTTGAATTGGGCGAGAGCGAGCTGACCATCGAGTTCTTCGCCGCCAAGGGCCTGCTCAAGAAAAATGAGGGTCTGCTCAAGGTTCTGGGCAATGGCGAGCTGAAGAAACCCATCACCGTGCATGCGCACAAGTTCTCGAAATCCGCCCAGGAAAAGATTGAGAAGGCGGGCGGCAAGGCAATTCTGGTAGCGTAAGGCGAGAGGGTCTATATCAGGCCCGTAGGAACCGGTTTTCAATGTTTGAGAAATTCGCCAATATCTTCCGCATCCCCGACCTGCGCAAGCGTGTTCTGTTCACAGCGGCGATGCTTGCTGTCTACCGCCTCGGCGCGTTCATCCCGACACCGGGTGTAAACGCCACCGCGCTGGAGCACTTCTTCGATTCGCAGGCGGGCAGCTCACTCGGTCTCGTCAACCTGTTCAGCGGCGGCAACCTGCGCCGCCTCACGGTGTTTGCGCTGGGCATCATGCCGTACATTACGGCGTCGATTATCTTCCAGTTGCTGACAGTGGTCTATGAACCGCTGGCGCGTCTCCAGAAAGAAGGCGAACTGGGCCGCCGGAAGATCACGCAGTGGACGCGCTATGTCACCGTTCTGCTGGGAATCGTGCAGTCGCTGGCAATTGCGCTCACCCTGCTGCACGGATCGGGCGACCTGCAACTGGTCATCAACCCCGGACCGGGCTTCGTCTTGATGACAGTGCTGACGCTGACCACCGGCACCACCTTCATCATGTGGCTGGGCGAGCAGATAACAGACCGCGGCATCGGCAACGGCATGAGCTTGCTCATCTTTGCCGGCATCGTGGTTGGCTTGCCGCGTGCCATTCAGGAATTGATTGAGACGGCCAAGGCCGAGAAATTCGGTGCATTCACCGTTCCGGCATTGATTTTGCTGGTTGCGGCCATGATTGCGGTTGTCGCCTTCATCGTCTTTGTCGAGCGCAGCGAGCGCCGCATTCCGGTACAGTACGCCAAGCGCATCGTCGGGCGCCGCCTGATGGGCGGCCAGTCCACGCACCTGCCGCTGCGGGTCAACTCCGGCGGCGTGATGCCGATCATCTTCGCGGCATCAGTCCTCTCGGCCCCGCTGTTGTTTGCCAATACGGCGGTTGTGCATAACAGCGCGTTCCTCACGCGCGTCTTTGATGCCCTGCGTCCGGGCGAGCCCTGGTACGAGTTGCTGTACATGGTCTCCATCGTTTTCTTCGCATATTTCTATATCTCGATTGTCTTCCGTCCCGACGACATCGCGGACAATATGCGAAAGTATGGCGGCTTCATTCCCGGCATCCGTCCCGGCAAGCGTACATCGGACTTCATCAACGACATCCTGACGCGCATCACGCTGGTCGGCGCGATTTACCTCATCGTGGTCGCAATCATTCCGCAGCTTTTGATCAGCGGCATTCACCTGAACCACCTCTGGCTGATAGGCCCCATGTTTGAGCGCCTGCCGCTCTGGGTGACAAACGGCCTCGGCTTCAACTTCTATTTTGGCGGCACATCGCTGCTGATTGTTGTCGGCGTCGCCATGGACACCGTCAACCAGGTGGAATCGCACCTCATCATGCGTCACTATGACGGCTTCTCACCGCGCAGTGGACGCGTCCGTGGAAGGCGGGCCTGGTAAGTGGCTGTCGCTGTGATCGAAACGCGAACGGCGGAGGGAAAGACGGTGAAAGTCACGCCGGGGCCCATTCTTTTGCTCGGAGCTCCGGGGGTTGGCAAAGGCACACAAGCCAAAGAGATTGTATCGGCCTGGGGAATTCCGCAGATCTCTACCGGAGACATCCTGCGCTCTAACGTCTCCGGTGGCACCGAACTGGGCAGGAAGGCCAGGGCCATCATGAATCGGGGCGAACTGGTCTCAGACGGCCTTGTCAATGAGATGGTGGCTGACCGCCTGCAACAGCCGGACACCGCTAACGGCTATATTCTGGATGGTTTCCCGCGCACGCTGGGCCAAGCCGAATGGCTGGATTCGTATCTGACAGCCCGTCCGGGCAGCCTTCCAGTCATTGCTGTCAGCATTAAAGTAGGATATACTCAGTTACTGCGCCGTATTACCGGCAGGCGCACCTGTCCAGTCTGCAAGAGCAGCTATAACATCTACTTGCAGCCGCCCAAGGCCGATGAGAAATGCGACCTTGACGGCACGCCTTTGACGCGGCGCTCAGACGACACGGAAGAAGTTTTTGAGGAGCGGATGCGGACGTATGAGTCGCTGACAGCTCCGGTAGTGGAGCACTACCGTGCTTTGGGACGATTTGAAGAAGTGGACGGAGAACAGCCGGTGGACGCAGTTGCAGCCGCAGTGATGGCTGCTGTTCTGCGTTTGCGGGGATGAACGGCTGATGGCGATCATGATTAAAACGCCGCAGGAAGTAGAAAAGATGCGGCGCAGCGGAGCGGTGGTTCGCGAGATTCTGGATTACGTGAGCGGCTTTGTGAAGCCGGGCGCGACGACCATGGATCTTGAAACCGCAGCCGCAGCTAAAATCGCCGAGTTGGGAGCGACCCCGGCATTCAAGGGCTATCGTGGATACCCTTGCGTGCTTTGCACGTCGGTCAATAGTGAAGTGGTGCACGGCATTCCATCGGCGAACCGTGTGCTGCGTGAAGGCGACATCGTCTCCATCGATACGGGCGTAATTATCGATGGCTATTACGGCGATTCGGCGATCACCGTGCCGGTGGGTCAAAAGATTGCGCCGAAGACGCAGCGCCTTCTGGACGTGACAAAGGCGTCGCTCGAAAACGGCATCCGCGCCGTAAAGGTGGGCGCATACCTCGGCGATATCGGCGCCGCGGTGCAGGAAGTAGTGGAAGCCGACGGCTTCAGCGTAGTGCGGGAGTTTGTCGGGCACGGCATTGGTACGCGACTGCATGAAGATCCGCAGGTGCCGAATTTTGGCCGCCGTGGACAGGGTTTGAAGCTGCGGGAAGGCATGGTGCTCTGCATCGAGCCAATGGTGAACTCGGGCAAGCCGGATGTGCAGGTGTTGAACGATGGCTGGACCGCGGTAACGCAGGACGGAAGTTTAAGCGCGCATTTTGAACACACGGTAGCGGTGACAGCAGACGGCGCTGTGGTTCTTACGCAGTAAAGTTTTTGAGGCGAGGCCTGCGAAAGGCAGGCGGAATCGGGATACTGATTGTCGAAGGAAGACGCGATTGAGGTAATGGCAACGGTGCTGGAGACTTTGCCGAATGCCATGTTTAAAGTCGAGCTTGAGAATAAGCACCAGGTGCTGGCGCACGTCTCAGGCCGCATGCGAAAGAACTTTATTCGCATTCTCCCTGGTGACCGGGTTGCCGTAGAGTTGAGCCCGTACGATTTGACGCGTGGGCGCATCGTCTACCGCTATAAATAACAGGGCACAGCGCTCAGGGCGCTGGGCTCAGGTTTCGTAAGGGCACGGCTTTAGCCGTGCCGATGAAGAATGAAGAGAAAGGGGCTTTAGCCCCCGAGGTAAGGGTAAAAGCACCGGCCTTCAGGCCGGTGAATACAAGGCAAGATTTAAAGGGGCTTTAGCCCCGGCCAGTTAGGGAGCATCATGAAGGTTCGTGCATCGGTAAAGAAGATTTGTGACAAGTGCAAGATCATTCACCGCCGTGGTGTGGTGCGCGTGATCTGTGAGAACCAGAAGCATAAGCAGCGCCAGGGCTAAGGCTCAGGTGTCTGATCCGGACAGGTAGAATCTGAAAGCGGTGGGGCTAGTTAGCCAGGAAAGGCTTGCGATGAACCCCAGGATTCAAACAAAACCCTGTCAGTAACGCCGATCTGAAGTCAGATCAGCATAACCGCCCAGGAAATCCTGAGCACTAAGAGAAGGACAAGCATGGCACGTATTGCTGGCGTCGATCTGCCCCGTCAAAAACAGGCACGGATCGCGCTCACTTACATCTTCGGGATCGGCAACCCGCGTGCGCTGCGCATCCTTGGAGCTGCGAACGTTGATCCGTTCAAGAAGGTCCAGGATCTCGGCGAAGACGAGGTAAACCGCATCCGCCAGGTCATCGAGGAAGAAGGCGATGTAGAGGGCGACCTCCGCAAAGACACCTCGATGCACATCAAGCGGCTCATCGACATCCAGTCCTATCGCGGACTGCGTCACCGCCGGGGTCTCCCAACCCGTGGCCAGCGCACACACACCAATGCGCGCACCCGCAAGGGCCCGCGTAAGGGCACGGTAGCGAACAAGAAGAAAGCGACGGCGAAGACCTAATGGCAAAAGCACAGCAGGGCGCCGGCAAGGCCGCCACCAAGAACAAGAAGTTCAAGAAGCGCGAACGCAAGAATGTGCCGTACGGTCTGGTCTACATTCAGGCTTCGTTCAACAACACCATCGTCACCATCACCGACGGTCAGGGCAACACGATCTCGTGGAAGAGCTCGGGTTCGCTCGGTTTCCGCGGGTCGCGTAAAGGCACTCCGTTCGCGGCCCAGCAGGCAGCCATCAATGCGGCCAATCAGGCGCGCGATCATGGTCTGCGCTCCGTCGATGTCCGCGTCGCTGGTCCCGGATCGGGCCGCGAATCAGCAGTGCGCGCTCTGGCAGCGGCTGGAATCGAAGTCCGCTCCATCCGCGACGTCACCCCGATTCCGCACAACGGCTGCCGTCCGCCGAAGCGTCGCAGAGTGTAAGTTGCGTTTCACCGCGTGGCATTAGGCTGCGCGGTGAAATTGCGGTAAAATTAAAGGGTTTGGACTGGGACGAAGCGCATGCCTGCGCGTAAACCAGTCGGCCTCTGAAACCAGGAGAAGAGAATTGGCACGTTATACCGGAGCAGTCTGCCGCCTTTGCCGTCGCGAAGGCACCAAGCTTTTTCTAAAGGGCACCAAGTGTTTTTCTGACAAGTGCCCCATTGAGAAGCGCAATTTCGCCCCCGGCCAGCATGGCCGCGACCGCAAGGCGAAGATCGTAGGCTACGGCCTGCAGCTTCGCGAAAAGCAGAAGGCGAAGCGCATCTATTTCACCCTCGAAGGTCAGTTCCGCGAGTACTACGAGAAGGCCTCGCGCGCGCAGGGCGTGACCGGTGAGCGCCTGATCCAGCAGCTTGAATGCCGTCTGGACAACGTCGCCTACCGTCTTGGCTACGCAACTTCGCGTCGCCAGGCCCGCCAGATCGTGCGCCACGGCCACGTCGAGGTCAACGGTCGCAAGGTGAACATCCCTTCGTATCAGTTGAAAGTCGGTGACGAGATTAAGGTGCGTCCCAACAGCCAGAAGCTGTCGGTGCTTGAAACTTCGCGCGAGTTCGCCAGCCACCAGCCCGCTCCGACATGGCTCTCGGTTGACCATGCGAACCTGTCGGGCAAGGTGCTATCGCTGCCCAAGCGCGAAGACGTGCAGTTGCCGGTCAACGAACAGCTGATCGTCGAACTTTACAGCAAGTAATCGCTGAGAACGCAGACTTCCTACTGGCCGTCATTCTGACGACAATAGGAAGGAAGAATCTCAGGTTTTTAGGTAAAAGCACCGGCCTTTAGGACGGTGAATAAAGGCGATAGGACCGGGCTTTAGCCTTGGCCAGCTTTGTATCAGGGCACGGCTTCAGCCGTGCCGCTACAGGTCCTCACAAAAGGGGCTTTGGCCCCTGAGGTAAAAGGTTTTCGAGTCCTTGACTCGAAAGATGTACGCCGCAGCAATGCGGTGAAATTTCAATCAATGGAGAAAACAGACGCAGACGCTGCAGAATGCTTCGCGGCCCTGGGTCAGGAGAAAAGTCGATATGCTTTGGAGAGGATTTCAAAAGCCGAAACGGTTGGCGGTCGATAACGAATCGCTGACAGAGAAGTATGGGAAGTTCAGCGCTCAGCCCTTTGAGCGCGGCTTCGGAACCACCATTGGCAATGCGCTGCGCCGCACGCTGCTTTCGTCCATCGAAGGCGCGGCTGTTACCGCAGTCAAGATCGAGGGCGTTCTGCACGAGTTCCAGTCGATCACTGGAGTCGTGGAAGACGCGACCGACATCATCCTGAACTTGAAGCAGATTCCCTTCAAGTTGAGCGGCGAAGGCCCCAAGGCGCTCTATCTGCGCGCCGAGAAGCCGGGCGTCGTGACCTCAGGCATGATTGAAGCCGATGGCGACGTGGAAATTCTCGACAAGGACATCTATATCGCAACCGTGAGCGAAGGCGGCAAGCTGGACATGGAAATGCGCCTCAAGCGCGGCCGCGGCTACATCTCTGCTGACAAGAACTTCGACTCCGATCTCGGAATCGGGTTCATTCCGGTTGACTCCGTTCACTCGCCTGTCCGCAAGGTCAACTACACCGTTGAAGCAGCGCGTCTCGGTCAGATCACCGACTATGACAAGCTGACGCTCGAAGTCTGGACCAACGGCACCGTTGCTCCGGCTGATTCGATTGGTCTGGCGGCGAAGCTGCTCAAGGACCACATGAGCATCTTCATCAACTTCGAGGAAGAGATCGAAGCCGAGGCGCAGGCCGAAGAAGGCCGCACGCTACTGCGGAATGATAACCTGAACCGCTCGGTCGAAGAGCTGGAATTGAGCGTTCGCAGCTACAACTGCCTGAAGAATGCCAACATCCAGTCGATTGGCGAGCTGGTGCAGAAGACCGAAGCCGAGATGCTGAAGACCAAGAATTTCGGCCGCAAGTCCCTGAACGAGATCAAGGAAATCCTTGCTCAGATGGGCCTTTCGCTCGGCATGAAGATCGACGAGCACGGCAACGCTGTGCCCGGACCGACCAGCGTTCTGCCCTCGGCCACGCTGGCTGCGGCAAGCTTCGGCCGGTACGATGACGACGACGAAGGACTGGATGAGGCGGACCTTCCGCTGCAGTCCGAACCAGAGAACTTTTAACAGGGCATAGGTCACAGGGCACAGAAGTGGATACTGAGCCCTGTGCCCTGAGTGCTGAGACCTAAGGAAGAAACCATGCGCCACCGCAATGCAGGATACAAACTCGGACGCAACACCAGCCACCGCCGCGCTCTGCTGCGCAACCTGGTAACGTCCGTCATTCTTGAAGACCGTGTCGAGACGACCGTCGCCAAGGCGAAAGCCGTTCGTCCGCATGTGGAAAAATTGATCACCCTGGGCAAGAAGGGCGACCTGCATGCGCGGCGTCAGGCGCTTTCTTTCCTACAAACCCGCGATGCCGTAACCCGCCTTTTTGACACCGTAGCGCCGCGTTATGGCGACCGCAATGGCGGTTATTTGCGCATTGTGCGCCGTGGTTTCCAGCAGGGCGACGGCGCCGAGAAGGCGTTTCTCGAACTCCTCGGGGCCGAAAAGCTTCTTGACGAAAAGCGCCAGAAGCGCGCCGAAACTCGCGCCAAGAAGCGTGAGGAACTGCAAAAGGCCATGGCCGAAGAGCAGGCCCAGGCTGGCGAAGGCGGCGAGCAGCAGTCGTAGAAGAGTGCTGTCATCCTGAGCGTAGCGAAGGATCTGTTTTAGCGTCGGCTTGACACAGCCTTCTACAATTAACTTGTAAGCACAAAGGCATGGCCCCACTCGGCTATGCCTTTATTTTCAAGACGTAAGTAATTGAAAATAAACGATCCCCGTACAGAATCGATACTGTAAGTCACAGAAAACAAAGGATCCCCGTACAGAATAGGCAAGGGGTAGCCTGACTGGCTATTTAGGCTGAACTTCAACCGCTCCCTTGAGCGCCGTTGTCTTCGCATTTCGCTCCGTCACGGTCACAGGTTGGCCGTGCGCCAGGTAGTGGCCGATGACATTCGGATCGGCCCAATTCAGCGGCCACCCATCGTCGATGGCGACGACGGTGTATATGCCGGGAATGACGTCGAGCAGGGCAAAGCTTCCATCCGAGTCGGATTGATCGCGGCGGAAAAGGTGGCAGTTGTTGGCCGGGTCTTGCGGCACGAGCACGATCATCGCACCGGGGGCGGGCTTACCGTCTTTCTTCGCGAAACCCGTCACTTCTAGATTTGGATCGGCATAGACGGTCGCGGCAATCATCACAGGATTGCTGCCGATGGTAATGCGGTCGCCATCAACCTGCGCTCCGGTTGCAGCGAGCTTCGCGACGAAGAAGCGTTTGCCGCTGATCAGTCCCTCCAGACGGTATTTGCCTGGACGGATATTGGCCAACTCGAAGTCTCCATCTTTGTTTACGAGAGAGCCGTTCCCGCCCTGTTCATCGGAAGGTGTCAGGGAGACGACAGTGTTCGGCGGCAGCGATTCGCCGGAAGCCATCGCCAGCTTGCCGGTGACGTTCGCAGTCTGCAGTCCTGTGCCGGCGTCCACACTCTGGTCGGAGGTGACATCGACAGTGGTGAGCCGCTCAGCTGGCGAGGTGGGACCAGCATTGACATGAATTTGGTATTCTCCCGGCGCGACGCTGATTTCAGTGAGTCCTGGCGCAATAAAACGGCTGCTAGTGTCGGCATATTCCGGCATACCGAACACCTCTCTGGAGACGCCGGGCATTGGCGTCCCTTGACGAGGGTCATCGGGCACAGGCATGTGAACGAGCAGATGAATCGCGGGCTGTGGGTGAAGTGCGAAGTTGATCTGTACCCGGTCGCCACCTTTTAGCGGGATGGGAGTGGCGTCGTCTGGGTTGGTGACATCGGCGTAGAAGGTGATTGGGTAGACCAGATCGAGCGGTGAGTGTTGGATGTCTTTTGCAGCAGCTTCCGGCGTTCCTGAGAACCGTACCATGCCTGGGCCATTGTCCGCGTACCACGGGTGTCCCGTTGCGGCGATGAAGTAATCGCCCGGCGGCAGGTTTGGGAACTCATAAGCGCCGTTGTCGTCGGTATTTGTGGCGCCTGCCATCTGAATTTTCTCGATGCCGCTGTTGTTGGTCTGGCGGTAGAGGGAGACACGGGCATTCTCCACCGGATCGCCTGAGTCTTCGGAAACAACGCCGGAGATGACGGCATCGGGAACCAATCGCAGGACGAGGTTTTCAGAGTTGAGTCCTTCACCAGTGACAATGGCAGTCGAATACTGGTAATGCTCGTCATATGAGGCGGAAATAAATCCGCGACGCGAGCCTGTCAGGGCATATTTCGCGGCGGGAAGATGGTCGAAGGTAAATTTCCCGTCGGGGCCGGTCTGCATGGCTTGAACAGTGGCGAAATTGCGCGGAAGAGCAATGGACACGCTGGCACGATCGAGCGGTTCGCCGGTGGCGGAATTCACAATGGTTCCCGTGATGCGATAAGGGCCGTCGCTTTTCTGTTGGGCCGTCAGGCGTGGACTGCCGGTATAGAACAAAGCAGCGGCACATGCGGCGAGAGCTACACAGACGTGAAGCATTCCAGATGGCCTGAACCGCATCATGGTTGCGTAGACTCCGCCGAGGTCACATCAAGATCAATGCTGGCTGTGCCGTTCGGCTCCAGCGTAACTGTCTGCCCTCTGTCTGCGTACTCCTGCAATGCTTTGGGGTTGTGATATTCAAGATCGACCGGATGATCTAGGGCGAAGACGCGGTATGTTCCGGGCTGAAGGTTGGGTATATTCACTGTCTGCTGCAAAGGTATGGATTCCTGCACTCCGGATGATGTAGCAAACTGCGGAACCAAATAGAGATAACCAAGTGGAGCTTGAACAGGAGCTTGCAATAGGAAGTTTTCAGATGGCGATGTTGATTCCATCGGCTGAGGTGATCCGTTCTTCACGCGCACCGACAGTGTCGCCATGTCGTTGCGCAGCACGATGTCGATAGGCGCTGCCGCGCCACCCGGTCCAATGACCAGCGAATCGCGGGCGAGGTCGGTTTCTCCGGAGGTGATCGACGCGACATAGCCTTGATTTGCATAGGCCTGGACCCAGTATCTTCCCGGCAGAGCATTTTCCAGGAGCCATGAAGAGTCGTCGCTGCCCGGTTCGTGGCGGATATTCACGCCGTCAGATTCGTCGCCTGCCACAGAGAAGAACATCAGGTTGACGTCGCGGGAAAACTCAACCTGCTTGCCATTCTCGATTTCGATTATTTGTGGTGGGCTGTTGGTTGACGCGAATTCTTTGTGGATGGTCACGGGTATGGGATGGATTGGCAGGACCGCTAAACTGCCCATCCGTACTGGCGTATTTCGCACTGTGATTGGCTGGCTCATGAAACCCGGCGTGGGTGGATAAGTCTGGATGGAAACGGTATAACTTCCGCTCGGAAGCCATGCGCGGAACTGCTGTTGCCGCGAATCGTAGAACATCGATACGTCGTTCAAGCGGCCGTTTTCATTGGATATCTGCATCGAATATCCTTGGGGATTTGCAACCGGAATGGTTACAGAATAAAAAGGCACGCGCGTCAGGGACAGTTCAGCATTCAACTGTTGTCCGGGGCTGATTTTTAAAAATCCCGCCGCGTTATCACCTCCTTCCTGCGGATAGGAGGCAGAAGGAAATCCCCATCGCACTGGGGCTTGTGATGAAGCGACGTCGGGATCAATGGAAGCGACCGTATTGAGCTTGTAATCACCCGGCTGAAGATTTCCAAACCGGAACGTTCCTTCACTATTTGTTACTTTCATTCCAAAAGGTTGCCAGCGCGCTCGGCCTTCCTGTATGGTGCGGCGCATCAGTTGAACGCGGATATTGCTGCCCGAGTCAGAGGAAGGCAATATGATATGACCTTCAATCACTCCAGCCGGCTCAAGTTGGAGGACATGGTCGGGAACGTTTGGCTCAACTGCGATAGGCAGGTCTAGGTCGCGACCAGAGCCGAGGGCGAAAAATCCGGGACGGCGGGCCTGCAACATACTTCTTCCTGCAGGAATGTTGGCGAAGTCGAAGCGGCCTTCGTTATCAGTTAGCAATGAGCTGGAATTTGCTCCGGCAAGGGTGACCAGGACGCGGGCAATTGGCTCATGTGTGACGCTGTTGAGGACTGTGCCGCGGACGTCGAAAGTTTGCGGGCTGCTGGTTTCCTGTGCCTGGGGGAGGCTGGCAGGAATGATGAGCAGCGCGGCGCACAACACAGAAACTGTTCGCGAGTGAGCCATGCTGATCACAGAGTAGGCTGGAACCGATTCAGGCGCTGTCGTTATTTTATGAAAAAGCAAACGGCGTCAGAAGCTGTTCTTCAGACGGTAAGAAAGTGAAAAGGGTAGACAAAGGTCGCAGATTCGCGGCCAGTGAGGGAAAGCAGATCTTCGTCGCCTTCCCACCCCAACTCGCAAACATCGCGCGAGTCGGGGACCCGGATCGGCTTCTTAGGATGACAGCGCTTCGTTTCTACTCGACGTGATAGTTCGGAGCCTCGCGTGTGATGATGACATCGTGGACATGGCTTTCACGCAGGCCAGCGTTCGAGATGCGCACGAAGCGGGACTTCGTTTGCAGGTCTTCAATGGTGGCGCAGCCCAGATAGCCCATTCCGGAGCGCAGCCCGCCGACAAGCTGGTAGACCATCGCCTCAAGCGGTCCGCGATGGGGCACGCGGCCTTCAATGCCTTCAGGGACGAACTTGGCAAGACGATTCTGTCCATTGCGTTCGCGTGCGACAACGCCTTCCGTGCGTGTTGGCGCTTCTTCGAAATCGCGGCTGCTCTGGAAGTAGCGCTCGCCGGAGCCTTGCGCCATAGCAGAGAGCGACCCCATGCCGCGATAGGCCTTGAATGAACGGCCCTGATAGAGGATGGTTTCGCCGGGGCTTTCATCCACTCCGGCAAAAAGCGAGCCGATCATAACGCTGCTCGCGCCTGCTGCAATGGCTTTGGCCACGTCGCCGGAATACTTGATGCCGCCGTCGGCGATGATGGGAATATTGTGCTCGCGACCTGCGCGGTAAGCTTCGCTGATGGCGGTAATCTGCGGCATGCCCGCGCCCGTGACCATGCGCGTGGTGCAGATGGAACCGGGACCAATTCCAACTTTGACGGAGTCTGCGCCAGCGTCGATGAGCGCTTTTGCGCCTTCATAAGTAGCGATATTGCCGGCGAGCAGCTCCACATCCGGGAAGCGCATTTTCACTTCGCGCACGGCTTCGAGAACGCGGGAAGAGTGGCCGTGGGCCGAGTCGATGGAAAGAACATCGACGCGATTCTGGACCAGGGCGGCGGCGCGCTCCAGGTAGTCGCCGGTAGCGCCAATCGCGGCTCCCACGCGCAGACGGCCCTGAGTATCTTTCGACGCGTTGGGGTATTTCAGCTTTTTCTGAATATCTTTTACGGTAATCAGGCCCTTGAGCTCGTACTGGTCGTTAACGACCAGGAGCTTTTCAACACGATGCTGATGGAGAATCAGCTCGGCTTCTTCCAGCGTTGTGCCGACGGGGACGGTGATGAGATTATTCTTCGTCATCACGTCGCCGATGGGGACATCAGTGCGGGTCTCAAAGCGTAGATCGCGGTTGGTGAGGATGCCGACCAGTTTTTTGTTCTTGGTTACCGGCACGCCGGAAATTTTGTATTTCCGCATGACATCGAGCGCATCAGAGATGAGCTGGTCCGGAGTCATGGTCACCGGATCGACGATCATGCCGCTTTCCGACCGCTTCACCTTGTCCACTTCACTCGCCTGCTGCTCAATGGTCAGATTGCGGTGAACGATGCCAATGCCGCCCTGCTGGGCCATAGCGATGGCCAGACGCGATTCTGTCACGGTGTCCATGGCGGCGCTTAAGAGCGGCGTATTCAATAAGATGCGGCTGGTAAGCCGGGTCTGCGTGCTGACCAGGGCAGGGACAACTTCACTATAGGCGGGTACCAGCAAAACGTCGTCGAACGTTAAGGCTTCGGGGACGGGATGTTCAATCATTGTGTTCCGTAGGTGCGAAGGCTGCTTCGCGGGCTAAAGGCCAGTCTACTGTGGCGTTTCGTTTGAGTTCATTCGATTGTAGAGGGGTTGGGCCTGTACCGCAATCTCGCGGAACCCAGGCGCGGCTGCGTTCGTATCGATGTTTAACGGTATTCATGGGAGTTCCTATGGCATTTCGTGGCGGTCTTCCGGCAGTTCGTAGAGCGGCATGCGTACTGGCTCTAGTGGTTCTAGGAGCGGGTACGGCATTATGCGCTGATGACAAGCAAAGCGGTAATAAGGACTGCGACGGAAGGCCGCTGACTGCTGCTGACCGCGAATTCCAGCAGCAGCCTGGAGATGTGCTTGAGCCCCAACATCTTGAGATCGTCCGGCCCTTCAGCGGAACCGGCAGGCTTGACGTGAACGTTTGCGATGCACGACTGATTGTTCGCGTGAAGCCGGACGCCAAAGACCTGAAAGTCTCAGTCGATCTCGGAGACAAGTCCAAGACGTCTGCATTGGGCTTCGTTCATGTCCTGAAAGTTGCTCCGGACAATGGCGTGCTTCTTTTGAAGTTTCCTGAAGATGCCCATGCAGTTGTGACCTTGACTATCCCGATGAGCAAGGGACTGGAGAGTGAATTCAATCTTGGCAAAGGTGATTTGAATTTCGACGCTATCGGCAGCGCTGGCCAGCGGGAAATCAATGTGGGCTACGGACACGCAAAGCTGCTGGTCGAGGGCGATAAGAGCTACTCCGATATGCAGGTGAACATCGGTATGGGATCGCTCCACGACCACAGGCCCGGGGGACATGATGGGCACTTTGTCGTGAGCAGGAACTATAGCGGCAGCGGTGACGGTTCACTACAGGTGAATGTCGGGATGGGCAGCCTGGACATTGCTCAGGAATAGGAGGCACTTATGTTTTCCAAGGCGTTATGGGCGGGCATTGCTCTAATTTGCGTGAGTGCGGCGTATGCGCAGGATGCTTCCTCGCGGCAGAAACTTGAATTGCCGAAGCCGAACCCTCTGGTTATCAGCAAAACTCTTCCGGCAAACGGCACGCTGGTGATGGAGATGAATGTCGGCGAGGTTCGCGTTGTTCGTAGTGATGATCAGAAAACGATCCGGCTCACGATTGAGCCGGAGGCATTCTACGATGATGCGACGGTGCAGTCATGGGTGAGGCGATTTGATGTAGCAGGTGACCGCGCTTCCATCGACTTGAACTTGCCGAAGCACCAGAACAACCATGAAGGGGCGCGCATCACGATTGCACTTCCAGCGCAGACGGACCTGAAGCTGGAACTCGGCGTCGGCGATTTGTCGGTGAAGGGCATCGAAGGCAACAAGGACCTGCATGTTGGCATTGGGCAGCTTACTGTTGGTGTGTCCGACGGCGCAAAGTACAACGACATCCGCACCGGAACGAAGATTGGCGATGCTGAGGACGCTGTCTCTCATCAACATTCGGGCGGGTTCTTTCCAAAAACGCAGCACACTTCGCTGCAAGGAATCTATAAGCTGCGTGCGACGGTGGGCATTGGTCAGGTGGATGTGGTGCAGGACTGAGCTGGCTTAGGCGTCCGCCGCTTTGCTGGCAATCGCTTCCAGTTGCAACAGATGGTTTACATCGTGACCGGCCATGGTTTCTACGATGGTCTGAAAGGTCATGGTTCCGCGTTCCGGGTGGGTGACTGCTTTCGCGCGGTCTTCAGGCTTCGTATTTCGGATAAGAGCAAGGTTCCAGCGGCGGAGGGAAGAAAAGACAGCGAGCGCTGACGGAGCGTCATAGGCCGCATAGGTTGCGGCCCATATCTCTTGATCAAAAGGCTGGATGACGTGGTTATCTTCCGCTAATGTCTGCCGCAACCGGTAAGCGAAGGTAATTTCGCAATCCGCCAGATGGGTGAAGATTTCGCGGGCGTTCCACTTCCCCGGAGCGGAAGATTTTTCAATGCCGGCGGGGCCAAGCCTGGTAAAAAGTGTGCCAAGCCTGGCGGGAGTTTCAGCGATGATTTCCTGCGCATCGCGACCGCCGAGGAATTTTTCGTAGGGATTCAGCACGAGCGATCACCCGAAGAGAACTACACCTTTGTAGCATAATCCTTTTCGGCTTATATCCGGCAATTAGAGCGGTAGCGATTACGGGCCGTTTGTAGTTTTCGGATGGCATCTTCTTCAAGCAAGCGTGGACAGCCAAGTTCGTGAGCGGCAAGGCACACCTGGGCGAAATGCTCTGTCGTTTCCAGTTTCATGAAAGCATCCAGCAGGTCTTTGCCATAGGTGACGAGGCCGTGGTTGGCCATCAGGATGGCGTCGTGATCGAGGAGGTAGGGTCTAAGGCTGTCGCCCACTTCATTGGTTCCCGTAGTTGCATATTCGGCGAGGGGGATTTTCCCCAAGGTCATGATGAGTTCAGCGCAGAGCGGCATATCGAGTGCCATGCCGCACGAAGCAAATGCTGTGGCAATAGGCGGATGCGCGTGAACGACGGCCTGGACATCAGGGCGCGACTCGTAGACAGCCAGGTGCATGCCGATTTCACTGGTAACGTTGCGCGTACCCGCGAGCAGCTTACCGTCGAGGTCCACGACGACCATATCCGATGGGCGCAGCAGATATTTGCTGCAGCCTGTAGGGGTGGAGAGAATGCGCTCGCTGTCGAGGCGAACCGAGAGGTTTCCCGAGGTTCCCGGTGCGAAACCGAGCCGATACATCCATTTGGAATAACGCGTAAGCTGGCGTCGCACCTCGCGATCGGGCCGTTCGATATTAACAACGTTCGCCGCCGATGCAGAGCGGACCGGCGCAAGAGGTTCTGTCAGAGTGATTACCGGCTGCGACGTCATGCGAATGCGACCTCCCTCTGTAGGCTTCTGTATCTACTGACGTATTTCCCTAGACGTTCTGACAGATGAAACGGTTTTCTAAAAGCAATGCCCAGGTCAAATCCGCGACCAGAGAGTGGATCTGTACCAAGCTGAACATAGATAACGCCGATAGCGCGTTCTGGCAAGTTATTTTCGAGTCTCTTCACGAAATCCCCAAAATTTTGCGGAAAATCATTTCCGTTTTGGATTTGGACTGGCAGGCTGTCCCCCGATAGGAGGGAATGGAAGACTCTCTAGCAGCGCTGGACGCAGCCTGCTTCGCAGGGGGGCAAAAGGCCCGGGACAGGAAAATCCGCAGGCGGCGCCGGCTTGTCTGAATGCCGCGATTTTGGGGACAATATGCCGACGAGCCAGAAGGCAAAGAAGGCAAAAGTGGATATCAGGAAAAGGATGACTTGGAGGGCCTTGAGCGTGGTTTCCGGAGGATCAACCCAAGGCGCGATGCAGAGGGTGAGCACACAGATAAGACACAGCAATACCACAACGACTTTTATGGCACGCCCCATTCTGCAAAAATCGTAGATGGATTTCTTACGGTTGGCAACCGTTGAGGCAGGATTGGACCCATTATTGAGATCATTTATTTGCCGCCAGATTTTGGCAATCCTCATTGCTTAGGAGATGTATTTGGGTTATTCGCACGTTGATGAATTTCTGCAAGGGTCTTATCAACCTGTCCCCTGAGTCGTCTTCATCATCGGTTCGTATATATCGACCACTTGCAAGCCGCGCCCGTACCTTCTCGCACCATTGCCGGCCATTTTGTCATCGTGGCTATATGACAGAGCGAGCGATATCCCGGCACTCCGCTAACCGAGTTGGACGTCCGAATCTGCGACCATGTAGCCTGAATCGCACCCATCGTTCTATGTTGATTCGCAATAGTCTTAGGCTCGGGATTGCCGAATCATTTGCTGGCGGATTGGATGGATATCAAACAACCGCAATTCAACACAAAGAGGTTGCTATCCGATTCATTGCAATCTCCCTTAGACAGTACTGCCACCATATGATAGCGAACGCAGTGCTTTTATTACCTGATCTTCAGTTGCCTTTTGGCGGGGCTGAGAATTTGGCCCAGAATGCCGTTTGAAATCGCGCGCTGACAGGAGTATCCTGAAATAGCAGACGAGTTTGTCCGTGCCTGTTCGTGAGTCAGCCGGGGCGCGGAGGAATGAGTGGGCGAAAGCCCACTTTTCTTTTGCTGCAAACTCAATTCAACGCATGGCATTGCTTCTGGACCAAATTCGCGCCACGGCGCAGCGGGTTGCCGCTTCGCACGGTCTTGATGTGATTGAAATTGAGCACCAGGGCGGCGGCAAACATCGCATTTTACGTGTGTTTATTGAGAAGAACGCCGAGCAACGAGCGAAGCTGGCCGAGGCCACTAAGGCTCGGAATCCGGAAGAGAGTTTTCTCCCGTCGGACGTGGAAATCGACCAACTGGCGGGCATCACGCATGAGGATTGCCAGCAATTCAGCCAGGATTTCGGTACGGTTCTAGATGTGGAAGACTTGGTTCCGGGGGCGGAATATACACTGGAGGTTTCCTCACCCGGCCTGGACCGCAAGCTGTACGGCGAGCATGATTACCGGCGTTTCAGAGGCAGCATGGTGAAGCTGCAGACCTTTGAGCCGGTTGCGGGCAACCGTCATTGGCATGGCAAGCTCACAGAAGTAAATGGGCGTGGCGTTGTGCTGGATTTGTCCGCAATGAAGCAAAAGGGCAGGAAGAAAAAGGACGCGGCGAGCGAGACGGTCGAAATCGAGTTCTCCAATATAGAAAAGGGGAACCTCGTTCCGGAGTTCTGAAAATTTGTAATCTGCCATCCTTTCGCAAGTGCTCGAAAGGATGGGGTACCCAAGGGTTTGGAAGAGAGAGCAGCATGGCAAGTGTGTTGTATCAAAGCATTGAGGCGCTGAGCCGCGACAAAGGCATTGACCCGGGCATCGTTGTGTCCGCGGTGGAAGACGCGATTGCGCTGGCAACGCGCAAGTATTACAAGACGCAGGAAAACATGCGCGCCGAGCTCGATAAAGAGACGGGCGAAATTCGCGCATATATCTACAAAACCGTCGTCGAAGCGCCAGAGCAGATTGAAGACCCGGTGAACCAGATCGCCCTTGGCGAGGCGCGCGAGCTTGCGCCCGAGGTCGAGATTGGCGGCGAGATTCGCTATTACAAGCCGACCGACGTGCTTGGACGCATTGCCGCGCAGATGGCCAAGCAGGTCATCTTCCAGAAGGTGCGCGAGGCCGAACGCGACACGGTTTTCCAGGAATATAACCATCGCGTCGGCGAGGTCCTTAACGCGACGGTCAAGCGTCTGGAACCGCAGGACGTGATCTTCGACCTGGGCAAGGCGGAAGCGCGGATGCCCAAGCGCGAACAGTCGCGGCTGGAGCAGTTTGCCGTGGGCGAGCGCGTTCGCGTCGTGCTGCTGCGCGTGGATCGCGCGGCCAAGGGGCCGCAGGTGATTGTCTCGCGGGCCGCGCCGGAGCTGGTGCAGAACCTCTTTCAGAGCGAAGTGCCGGAGATTTACGACGGCACGGTGATGATTAAAGCCATAGCCCGCGAAGCGGGTGAGCGCACCAAGATCGCCGTCACGTCGCGCGACAAGGATGTTGATCCGGTCGGCGCGTGCGTGGGCATGAAGGGCATGCGCGTGCAGTCGATTATCCGCGAGTTGCGCGGGGAAAAGATTGACATCATCGAGTTCAGCGAAGAGGTCACAACCTTTGCAGAGAAGGCGCTGCAACCGGCGAAGGTAAGCCGTGTCAGCATTACTGATCTGGGCGAAAAACAGTTGGAAGTCATCGTCGATGACACGCAGTTATCGCTGGCCATCGGCAAGAAGGGCCAGAATGTACGGCTTGCCGCCAAACTGCTGGCCTGGAAGATCGACATCAAGAGCGAGGAAGAGAAGCGCCAGGAAGTGGAGCAGCAGATGCAGGCCATGTCTGGCGGTCCGACTACACCCATCGAGCAGGTTGGCGAGCTGGGTGAGGCCATTATCCAGAAATTGGTTGCGGCTGGAGTGACGACAGTGGAAGCGCTGGCCGATATGACGCCGGAACAGCTCGAAGAGATTCCCGGCATCGGGGAGAAGACACTGGAGAAAATCAGCTCTGCTGTTCGCCACTATTTCGGACAGTATGAGGAAGGCGAAGAGCGCCCGGGGCCTGCTATGCCAGAGCTCGCTGAAGCAGAGCACATTGCGGACGCTCAGGCAGAGGAAGAGATTGCCGCGCTGGAGCAGGACCTGACTCAGACCGGTGAAGAGCGGCCCTCAGAAGATGGTTCCGGCCTCATCACTGATGAATTGGCGGAAGAACGGCTGGCTGAAGTAACAGAAGAAGGTCCTGCGCTGGCAGACGAAGGCGCAGAGTCTCTGGAGCCAGGACGGGAAGACACCAGTGAAGTGCTGGCCGAGCATCATCCCAATACGGAAATCGCGCGCGCCGAAGCAGTTGTCGAAGGCAATGTGGACGAGCCGAAAGATGAGGCGGTCGAAGGCAAAAAGGTTGATGAGGGCGGCGCATAAGATGCGCTGCCATGAGATATGCAGGTCTGAGATGATGGGCGCGAGGCGCGTTATTTCAGGCGATAATACAAACAGGATTGACTTCCACAGGCATGAGGTTGCTATGAACAGCTGAGCGCTTGGGACGTAGAAACGCAAAAAGGGACGGATGAGCAAAGTTCGAATCAACGATCTGGCACGCGAGCTGGAAGTAAAGAGCAAGGCCATTCTCGACGTGCTTACAGATGTCGGCGTGACCGAGAAAAAGACGCACTCCAGTTCGCTGGAGGCGGATGAAGCCGAGCGTGTGCGCGCACATTTCAACCGCGGCGGCAAGACCGCAGGCGCATCATCACAGGCGCGGGCTGAAGCCGAGCCAAAGCCGAAGATTGACTGGTCGCGCGTTTCCAAGCCCGGCGATGTGCTGAAGGCAATCCAGGAACGCAAAGAGCAGGAAGCGCTTGCCGCCAGCCGTCCCGCGCCGCAGCCTTCCGCAGTGAAGCCTGCTGTTGCTCCTGCTGCTCCTGCTGCTCCGAAGCAGCCTACTCCGCAGGCGCCGGTAGCTCCTCCCGTGGAAGCAGCCAAACCGGCTCCGCGCAGAATTGTTCCTCAGCCCCGGCCTGCGCCGGCGGTGGTGGCGCCCCCTCCACAGACTCCAGCCATCGCAGCCAAGCCCCCGGCTGGTCCGGTTGTAGCGAAGCCTCCGGTTGTTCCGCCTGAAACCAAACCGGCGGTTGTCGCTGCTCCGCCTGCTGTCGCGTCTGTAGCCGCCAAGCCGGTAACGCCGACTGTGGCTGTTCCTGCGCCGGTGAGTGCTCCGGCTCCTGTGGCTGCTGCTCCGTCTGCGCCTGTCGCCACATCTGAGACAGTCGAACCGCCGGCTCCAGCAACCGCAGCGGCTCCTCAAGCTGACACAGCCGCATCTTCAGCGCCAGCCCGCCGCGTGATTATGCCGCAGACGGGTCCGCGCCCGGTATACACGGCGCCGCCGCCGTCACCTGCGCCGACAGGGCAGACTCAGGGTGGTTTGCAGCGCGGCCGTCCAATCTTTGATCGCCGCCCCGGTGGCGCTCCCGGACAGCGTCCGCAGGGTGGTCCTCCGGGACAGTTCCCCGGCGGCCGCCGACCCATGCACCCCACGCGCACTCAGCCTGGAGGCCCTCCGGGAGCAGCGCGCCCCGGCTTTGGGCAGCGGCCCGGCTTCGGAGGTCCGCGTCCTGGCTTCGGTCAGCGTCCGGGAATGGGCGCGCCCGGACTCGTTCCGCCTCCGGGTGAAGCGCCGCGTCCGCAGCGGCCTGGCGGCCAGCAGCGTCGTGGCCGTCAGCAATATCCAAAGACCAAAGAAGGCCCGATGAAGGGCTTTGCGCCGCCGTCGCGTTTTGGCGGCGCGCAGGTTCCCGCCGAGCCAATGCCGATCACGCGTACTATCACTGTGACGGAAGGCATTAGCGTCAAGGACCTGGCGGAAAAACTGGAAGTGCGCGGCAAGGACCTTATTGCTACCCTTCTCATGCGCGGTGTCTTTGTCACCGTCAATCAGTCCCTCGATGCGGAACTGGTGAAGGATGTGGCGCGTCAGTTTGGCGCAGACACGCAATTCATTACCTTTGAAGACCAGATGGCCAATGAAGCCATCGAGAGCATGTTGCAGCAGGAGAACCCGGACGAGCTAGAAGTCTCGCGGCCTCCGGTGGTTACGGTAATGGGCCATGTCGATCATGGAAAGACCTCCCTGCTCGATGCTATCCGCGAGACCGATGTTGCTGGTGGCGAAGCTGGAGGTATCACGCAGCACATTGGTGCTTACAAGGTCCGTATCGGCAAGCAGGACTCGCCAGCGTTCGGACGCGAGATTGTCTTCCTCGATACTCCAGGCCACGAAGCCTTTACCCGTATGCGCGCTCGCGGCGCCAAAGTTACTGACATCGTTGTCATTGTTGTTGCCGCCGATGACGGGGTGATGCCGCAAACGCTCGAAGCCATCGACCATGCCAAGGCTGCGAACGTGCCCATGATCGTAGCGGTGAACAAGATCGACAAGCCGGAAGCGCAGCCCGACCGTGTGAAGAAACAGCTTGGAGATCGTGGGCTTGTTCCGGAAGACTGGGGCGGCTCGACGGTCTTCGTCGATGTGTCCGCGAAGAAGCGGCAGAACCTCGACCTGCTGCTCGAAATGATCTGCCTCGTGGCTGATCTCGGAAATCTGAAAGCGACGCCGGGGCGCTCGGCTGTGGGCACGGTCATCGAAGCGAAACTCGACCGCGGACGCGGTGCTGTCGCCTCCGTCCTTGTGCAGAACGGCACGCTCAAGAACCAGGACAGCTTCATCGTCGGCAATACGTTCGGCAAAATCCGCGCCATGTTTGACGATCGCGGACGAGCTATTGAAGAAGCAGGGCCATCGACACCGGTTGAAATTCTTGGTTTAGAAAGCATGCCGGATGCAGGCGATACCTTCCTCGTCGTCAGCGACCGCGACAAGGCCAAGAACATCGCGCAGTACCGCAAGATGAAGGAGCGCGAAGCGCAGCTCGCGAAGTCATCGCGCGTTTCGCTTGAAGGACTGGCCGAGCAGATCAAGCAGGCCGGGGTCAAGGAATTGCCCCTCATCCTCAAGGGCGACGTGCAGGGATCGGTCGAAGTGCTGGCCGATTCGCTGCAGAAGATGTCCACCGAAAAGGTGCGCATCAAGGTCATCCGTTCTGGTGTCGGCGCAATCACGGAAAGCGATGTGCTGCTGGCCTCGGCATCGAACGCTATCATCATCGGTTTCAACGTGCGTCCGGAGCGCAAGGCTGCCGATCTGGCCGAGCAGGAAGACGTCGAGATTCGGCTGCACTCGATCATCTATGAGTTGCAGGACGAGATTCGCAAAGCCATGCTTGGGCTGCTGGAGCCAGTCTTCAAGGAGAACTACCTTGGCCGCGCCGAAGTGCTCAATGTCTTCAAGATTCCGAAGGTGGGCACCATCGCAGGCTGCCGCGTCCTCGACGGCGTGCTGCGGCGGGACGCCGACGTCCGCCTGATGCGCGATGGCGAACAGGTTTACAAAGGCAAATTGTCATCACTCAAGCGCTTCAAGGATGACGCCAAGGAAGTCACCAACGGCATGGAGTGCGGCGTCGGACTGTCGAACTTCAACGATGTGAAGGTTGGCGATACGATCGAAGCGTTTGTTACCGAGAAGGTCGCGGCGGAACTTACAGCCAGCTAACGTCTCAACCTGAGAAAAGCTCGTGGGTCATCCACGCGCTTTTTCTGTCCCTATTCAGTCTGAGCTGATTCGCAATACGCGGCATAATAGCGCGGGCCGGTGGCCATCAGGCTCTCAATCTCCTCTACTGCCTGAATACCGCCCCTCGCCCCGGATGCCATGCAGTTCAAAGCGGCGGCGGCGCAGGCGAAATCGAGTTGCCGATCAAGCGGCCAGTCTTGAAGCAAGCCGTAGATGAATCCGGCGTGAAAGATGTCTCCGGCCCCGGTGGTATCGACTGCCGGAACGCAGAAGGCGGGCGTGTGATGAAACTGCCTGCCATCCCAGGCAAGAACGCCGTCCGGCCCTAGAGTTGCGGCGGTAAGCTGGCATCCGTAGCGGCGCTGCATGCGGCGCAGCGCTTTTTCGAGGTCGACCTCGCCGGTGAGCTTGCAGGGAAAATCCCTGCTCACGATGAGGTAATCAATGTTCTCAAGAAGCTCCTCGACGCCGGGATACGGTTCATCAAGATCAGCGACGACGGGAACTCCTGCGGTGCGCGCCCATCGCGATGCCAGAGTTGCCGCAGCAGTGTCATGGCCATCGACATGAAGCGCCCTTGCATTCACGATCCATTCGCGATTCAGCTCACTGGGCTGAAGGACGAGCCGCTCATCACGGCGACAAAGCACGGTACGTTCGCCAGCACCGTCAACGAGAATCAAAGATTGCGGGCTCGCGCCTCCCGCGACCGTAATGAGCTGGGCTTCAACTCCAGCGCTCTGGAAGGCTTTGTGATGAAGCCTGGCTGCGTCATCGTCGCCGAGCTTGCCGACATAGCGCGTCCGCAGACCCCAGTGCTGGCACGCAACCACTGTGGTCGCGACCTGTCCGCCGGGCGCCACGGTTGCGTCTCGATACTCAACTTTGGAGCCGAGAGCAGGATAGATGGCGAGGGGGATCAGCGTGTCTGTGGCGTTCAGTCCTACGCCGACAAGGTCAACCTTCGACACTTTCGTCATAGTTTCAATGTAAATGATGTGTGAATGCGAGATGCCTGGCTGTTTAGGTGAGAAGCCAAATCCTTATATGACATCAAGGAGCCAATACAAGACAAACGATTGTTTGCAGCCATAAGCCTTGACATCTCTTCGGCATTTTTGGCCCAATGGGTTGGGTTTATTTTGTTGGAAATCAGATAACTTGTCGCACATAGGAAAAAACGGTAATGAAAAAGGCCGTCATACTTGGAGTTGCTCTGCTTGGATTTGCGCTTCCTCTAAGAGGAGCGTCGTACTATCCGCTTCGCCTCGATGATCCGAAGGCCATCTATCTGACCAAAGAGCAGTTCCACGCCATCGGAGACGGCAAGGCTGACGATAGCGCCGCCATCCAGGCCGCAATCGATAAAGCAGAAGGTGAACACGGCGAAGGCATCGTCTTTATTCCTGAGGGACGTTACCGCATCACGCGCACCATCTATGTATGGCCGGGAGTGCGTGTGATTGGCTACGGCGCGAACCGCCCAGTGTTTGTGCTGGCGGACAACACCCCCGGCTATCAGCAAGGCATCGGCTACATGGTTTTCTTCACTGGAGGACGGCCCGGCGGGACGCATTGGAGAGAGCGTGCCGGCAGTGGTCCGCGTCCGGTCATGGAAGGGACAGTGCCGCCCAGTAACAATATCATCGATGCAAATCCGGGAACGTTCTACTCCGCAATGAACAATGTCGATTTCGAAATCGGAAACGGAAACCCTGCGGCGGTTGGGATCCGCTTCCATGTGGCGCAGCATTGCTTCCTCACGCATATCGATTTCCACATCGGCTCCGGGCTTGCAGCACTCAAGGACATCGGCAACGAGGCGGAAGACCTGCACTTCTACGGCGGAGATTACGGGATCATCACGCAAAAGCCTTCGCCGGGCTGGCAGTTCACGCTGCTCGATTCGACTTTTGAAGACCAGAGGAAGGCGGCCATCCGCGAGCACGAAGCTGGACTCACGCTGATTCATGACACATTTCGCAACGTCACGGAGGCGATCTCCATCGATCCGGATTATGCGGAAGAGCTATGGGCGAAAGACGTGCGCTTTGAGAACATCAGCGGTCCGGCCATCACCATCAGCAAAGTCAATAACCCGCGCACCGAGATCAATCTTGAAAAGATTGCCTGCCGTAAGGTTCCCGTTTTTGCCCTGTTGCGAGAAACGCAAAAGAAGGTTGCCGCTCCCGGCGAGAGCTACATGGTTAAGTCGTTCTCTCACGGTTTAACGATGAGCGCTCCGGGCGTGGATGGCAAGATTCAGACAAATTTCGATGCTGACGCAGTGAAAGAGCTGCCGCCCTTTGGATATAACGCAGTCCGTTCATTGCCGCCTGCAAATACATGGACAAACCTGAAATCGCTGGGCGCAAAAGGCGATGGCGTGACCGACGACACCGCCGCAGTGCAAAGGGCGATTGCCGAGCATCGCGTGATTTACATTCCCATGGGCCGATACGTCGTCAGCGATACGATCAGGCTTCGTCCTGACACCGTGCTTTTCGGGCTGCATCCGAGCATGACGCAGTTTGATCTGCTCGACTGCACGCCTGCCTTTCAGGGCCCGGGCACGCCGAAAGCGCTGCTGGAAACGCCGCAAGGCGGGCACAACATCGTCACTGGAATCGGCCTTTATACCAACGGTATTAACAGCCGCGCTGTGGGAGCGCTGTGGATGGCGGGCGCGGATTCCCTGATGGACGATGTGCGCTTCCTCGGCGGTCACGGAACCAATGCCGCGGACGGCACACGCATCAATCCTTATAACAACACGCATACTGCCGATCCGGACATTCGCCGCCGGTGGGATGGGCAATACCCAAGCCTGTGGATTACAAATGGCGGCGGTGGAACGTTCGCTGACATCTGGACGCCGAGCACGTTCGCACAGGCCGGACTCTACATCTCGAATACAACCACGCCTGGACATGTGTACGAGCTTTCCAGCGAGCACCACGTTCGTAACGAGGTCAAGCTCGACCGGGTGGAGAATTGGGAACTCGACGCCATCCAGACCGAGGAAGAGCGCGGCGAGAGCGGCTTTGCGCTGCCGCTCGAAATCTCAAGATCGAAGAACATCACGATTGCCAATTATCACGGCTATCGAGTCGTGAGCAGCTATCAGCCGTTTCCTTATGCAATCAAGATATCGGAATCGCATGACATCCGCTTCCGCAACGTGCATGTGGACAGCGACAGCAAGGCCGGCTTCGATAATTCTGTTGTCGACTCAACGAAACACGCTGAAGTGCGGGCATACGAATTTGCATCGCTGAACGTGCCGGAGCAATACACTCCACAGAAGCAGAGTCCACTTCCGCCGACGCTTGCTTCGGGCGCGCAATTGGAGCGGCTGGCGACCGGATTCTTCAACATCTCCGGGGCGGCTGTTGATCCTGATGGCCAACTCTATTTCGTAGATGCGCACTGGCAGCGGATCTACAAGTGGTCGCCGGAGACGCGCGAAGCGGTCGTGGTGCGCGACAATCCGCTGGATCCGGTGAACCTGGGATTTGATAAAGCGGGAGACCTTCTGGTGGTGTCCTATGCGGGGAAAGGGACGGTATATTCCTTCCGCCCAGGTACGCCGATGGACCAGGCAACGTTCCTCAAGCCTGAGCCGGCCACGGCGCGTCCTAGCATGGCGCCGCTGCTGCCAGTAGACGTATGGAGCGCGCGCAGCGTTCCCGGCGACAGGCCATATCAGTATGTATCGCCCGACGGCACCGTATTCATTCCGGCGGGCGAGGACTTCGTGCAGGGCCAACTTTACTATGGGACGAAGATGGCCGATATTCTTCGCGCATTCAGCTTGGGGAAAGCTGTGCCGGGAAATCCGTTTTATGTGAGCGACGAGTCGGATGAAAAAACCTACAAGGGAAATGTAACTGACAAAGGCACAATTACCGGTTTGCAACTCTTTGCCGAACGGGGTGGCGAGAGCGTTACGCAAGACCGCGGAGGGAACGTATATCTTGCGGCTGGACAAGTGCTCGTCTACAGCGCGAAAGGCGAACTGCTGGGCCAGATCGATGTGCCTGAGCGGCCTATCGATGTCGTATTTGGTGGACGCGACCGCAAGACGCTCTATATCCTGACGCACACGTCACTCTATTCCGTGAAGACGGGAGTTCCGGGTTTGTAGCACGCCATGGCGAAAAAGAAAACCAGCAACAACGGAGCTGCGGAGCCAGTCACGCTCAAGGTGCTTGCGGCCCATCTCAAGCTTGATCCGGCCACGGTTTCGGTCGTGCTCAACAACGTGCCCGGCCGCTCGATTCCCGAGGCCACGCGGGAGCGCATCCGCTCGGCGGCGCGGAAGTTCAACTATCAGCCCAGCTTCGTCGCGCGGTCGCTGCGCAACCGGCGCACCATGACCATCGGCATTCTGGTTCCGGTGCTCGCTGATGGGTACCACACCGAGGTGATGAGCGGCATAGGTGACCATCTCCTGGAAGAGGGCTACTTCTACTTCATCGCGCACCATCGGCACCGTCCTGACCTGATCGAGCAATATCCGCGCATGCTGGTGGGCCGCGGCGCCGAGGGGATCATCGCCATCGATACGCATCTTGATCACAAGCTTTCGGTTCCGGCCATTGCCGTTGCCGGTCATCGCCGAATCAACAGCGTGACCAATGTTGTGCTCGATCACAACATCGCTGCGGAGATGGCAATCAGGCATCTGTATGATCTGGGCCATCGTGCGATAGCCTTTATGCGCGGGCAGCCCTACAGCTCAGATTCGGAAGTACGGTGGCAGGGCATAGTCAAGGTAGCGCGCGAGCTTGGTCTGCCAATCCATCCGGAACTGACGATTCAGCTCACCAAAGACCTGACCACGCCCGAGCTCGGCTATCCTGTAGTCCAGCAATTGCTGGCGCATCATCGTAAATTTACCGCCATGGTCTGCTTTAATGACATGGCGGCGATTGGCGCGATCCGCGCACTGCACGATGCCCAGCTACGCGTGCCCGAAGATATCTCCATCATCGGTTTCGATGATGTGCCGCAGGCTGCGTTTCAGACGCCGAGCCTCACCACTATCCGCCAGCCCCTGCACGAAATGGGCAAGCTTGCGGCGCAACTGCTGCTGGAACGGCTGCGCTCGCCGGGCGATGTTCCGCAGGAGGTCGCGGTCAAGCCGCGTCTTATCGTCCGCGAGACCACCTGCCCTCCACGGCAAGTGGGCAGCAAAGAATCTATCAGAACGAGAAAAGAAGCTGTCCAGATCTAGGTCGCTTATATTTCGAAGCTCTTCTTCCCGATGGCAAGGATCCATCCTTTGCCGGTTTCCAACGTGACTTGCACGTTCGTGTAGCCGGCCTCGACCAATAGATCGCGATGTTCACAGGGAGTCAGCAATTTCATGCCTGTCTTTGGAAGGTATTTTTCGACGAGCCTTGCTGTGGTGGTATTGGCCCCTTTGTAGACTTCGGCAATGATGGCAAGCGAACCTCCCGGTTTCAGAGTGCGGAGCAATTCCCTTAGATCGCCAGGCAAATCCTGCCACCAGAAATGTGTCTCGACAGCGACAACAAGATCGAAAGTGGCCGACGCAAACGGCAATTGTGATACAGATCCCTCACGGATATCCACGCGGCCTTTCTTGATCCAATCCCTGTTTGTCTTAGCGGCGAAGGCGACACTGGCCGTCGAGTAATCAAGGCCATAGACCTTACCCTCCGTCACGATCGCAGCCAGCTTGCTCACCGTTCGCCCACCGCCGCAACCAATGTCCAGAATCGTAAAGTTCTTTTCGATAGGAACTTGCGAAAGACCCCAATCAGTCACGCCTGAATGCCGGGAATTCATGTTTCGCAGAACGAGCCGGCCAAGCCAACCTGTGGGTTTTTGGCATTGAGTTACGCGAGGTTTTGTGCTTTGAGCCAGCTTCATGATTCGTTGACGTTGAATATTACCATTGAGCATTGTCGTTATCAGAGCGTACGGTGCTCCTAACTCAACGATTGCGGGCATACTACACATGAATTCACAGCGAAAAATCCAGGCGCTTTTGCTGGCTATGATCTGCCTCGTTTGCAAACCTGTCTATAGTCAGCACGCCGGGTTAGTACCGCCACTCCACACGGAAGGCCATCAGATTCTGGATGCGTCAGAAAATCCAGTGCGGCTTACTTCCGTGAATTGGTACGGCTTCGATCAAAAAGAATATGTGGCAGGCGGGCTGGATCACGCTCCGCTGGCGACTATTGTCGAGCAAATTCGGCAGATCGGTGTGAACTCGGTGCGCTTGCCCTGGGCGAATGAAACGCTGGAACGCAATCCGCTGGTGCCTGACTACGCAGTTGCCGCAAACCCGCAGTTCAAAGGCAAGCACGCGATGGAAGTGATGGACGCAGTGATTGCGGCGTTGGAACATGCACACGTCATGGTCATTCTCGACAATCATGTCAGCAGGGCTGACTGGTGTTGCAGTGAATCGGACGGCAACGGGCTCTGGTACAACCATGAGTACCCGGAGGCGAACTGGCTTGCAGACTGGCAGACGATTGCGAAACGATATCGAAATCAAAAGTGGGTTGTAGGCGCAGATTTGCGCAACGAACTGCGCAATGGCGCAGCATGGGGCGGTACGGATCCCAAGCTCGACTGGCATGCGGCGGCAGAGCGCGGCGGCAGAGCTGTATTGGCTGCTAATCCGCGGCTGCTGGTCATTGTGGAAGGCCCCGAATATTCCACCAACTTCGCCGGATTCGACAAGCTCCCGGTAAATCTGCCGGTGCCGTACAGGCTCGTCTACTCGCCTCACGCCTACTATGCGGCAGAACAAACCCCATCCAGCTTTGAGGAGCTAAAGGAAGTCTACGAGGCGCGCGCGACGTTTCTACTGCACACCGAGCCCGGAGTACCCCTTTGGGTTGGGGAGTTCGGCACCTGTCAGACGCTGGACTGTGGCGCGGAGGCTGATTGGTTTAGGCAGTTTGTCCGCTTACTGAAAGAAAATCCGCAGATATCGTGGAGTTATTGGCCACTGAATGGGACGCAATCGACGGGCGTGAGCAGGAAGTACGATGCGATTGAAAGTTTTGGTCTGTTATCGGCCGACTACAAACACATAGCAGCGCCAAAGATTGTCGAACTCTTGCGCACGATTGAAGGGCAGCCACCCCGCTAGTGAACCGAAGCAAACCTGCTCCGGTCATCCCGAATCAGGAGACGGCTCTGGAATGGCGCATTAACTTAGTATGACAAAGCCCACGTACTACCAAGCGAGCGTTGTGACCGAATCAGGCGGCAGAGAGATGGTCATCGACTGGTCACGGAGCGCGCACTGGACGCTTTGTTCGCGGCCTGTGTTGGTGAGGACGAGGACATGGCTACCGTCGGGGTTCTCAACGGCGACATGGTCGATGTCCTTGAGGTCTCCCCATGAGGCAATGACACGCGCGCCGCGCTGGATCGCTTTTGAGTAGTGAGCGAAGGCCCAGTATTGACCGCTGCGCGTAAACTCCTGCGTCTTAGAGTTGATGGTAACTACGCCTCCGCAGGAAAACGGGCCGATATTTGGCTCGCCATGCTCGTCCAGCACCAGATTCCAGCTCACAATGCACCGCGCCCAATTGCGCAGGATACCGGTGAAAGTACTCGACCACTTTGCCCAGTTTGTCGCGTAGTCAGGTTCGGTGATGTCTGGGCCGCCCTCAGTCCAGTAGGCATTTTTTGCGGGAAACATGTCATGCACGCGCGTCATTGCGGACGGCGGACCGTAATAACCGTGCCATGCCACTCCATCGACATATTTGTAGACGTCGGGATCGCTAAGCTCATCGACAGCGCGGCCCCAGAGGTTGTAATTGTGGTCGAGAATCCAGATTTTTGTGTCGGGCACGGATTTTTCCAGCGCCGGCCCGAGATAGCCCTTCACAAAATTCATCTCGTATTCCTGACCCCACAGCGCCTGCGGCATGCGGCCGTCCTGGTCGGTATCGACTTCGTTCTGCACGGTGACGGCATTGATCTTGACGCCATCCGCGGCGTAGCCGTCAAGGAACTTCACAAAGTATTGCGCATAAGCATCGAAGTAGTGACTGCGCATGTTGCCGCCCAGCAGGGAGTTGCTGGCTTTCATCCAGCCAGGAGGGCTCCACGGCGATGAGAAGTAGAACAACTCAGGATTGGTTTGTCGCGCTTCCTTGAGCAGCGGAAGGATGTACTTGCGGTCGTGCTCGATGCTGAAATGGGTGAGCGACGGATCGGGCGAGGGAGTGTCGTCGTAGCTGTAGGCGTTCAGCGAATAGTCGCTGGAACCGATGGTAGTGCGCGCGACGGAGAAACGCAGGCCGGATGGGCCAAAACATTCGTCCAGCAATGACTTGCGTTTCGCGGCGTCGAGTTGTTCCAGCAGGTAGCAGGATGAGTCAGTAAGCGCCGCGCCAAAGCCCAACACTTGTTGAAAGTGCTGGTCCGGGTCGAGCCGAATGCTCATGGCAGAGATGGTCTCGCCGGTGCGCCACGCAGGGGCCTCGATGGGCGCATAGCGCTGCTGTCCGGTGGTGCGCCATGCCTTCAGCGGAGAGTCGGGCGCGGCCCATGCGGCGAGTGGACGCGAGGCAGCCGATGAGGCGGCGAGGGCGGCAAGCTTCAGGAAATCGCGGCGGTTTGTATTATCCATGATTCATCAATGGGTTGTGAAACGGCACGGGCTAACTTCGTTTGCGTGTAATCGCAAGGCAAAGGTTTGTCTAAACGCTACACGAGAAGAATTCGCTTGACAACTGTATTCATGAGTTGCTTTCATCGTCACGCTCCAGAGTTTTGGAGATTTTGCGTCCCTAAACAAACGGTTGTCTTTTGCGTGGTGGAAGGGGCGTTTGGAAGCGTTACTTAGATACGACCGGCACAATCCACGTGGAATAGGCAGAGGCAATTCGCAATTCTGCTCACCGCAATGGAAACAGTTGATCGCTACGGTCGCGCGCACACAATGGGGTTCAACCCTAAACGGGCCGCGTCTTCAGTGAAGCGGAGACAGGCCAAGCAGATGAATCATTTCAGGAGGCAATATGTGGAAATTCATTCGCGGCAGCCTCGTTATTGCTTTGACGCTGTCGAGCGCAGCAGTCGTTGCGCAGAACACAAACTCCGGTGACATTCGCGGGACCGTGACAGATGCCTCAGGCGCTGTCATTCCGAACGCCACCGTTAAGGTCGAGGATGTCGACAAGGGAATAACGCACATCTACACAACTGATGGAGCCGGTCTTTACGACACTGGCTCGATCGTTCCGGACAATTATCTGATCACGATTACGGCATCAGGCTTTCAGACTTATGTCCGCGGTCCCATCACGCTGCACGTAGAGACGGTTACTGTGAACGCATCGCTGGCTGTGGGAGCGGCCACCCAGGAAGTAGTCGTCAAGACCGATGTTCCACTGTTGAAGACTGAAACCGGCGCGCAAACGAACACGCTTGAATCTCAACAACTGCTTCAGTTGCCGCAAGTAGGCGCGGACTGGCAGAATTTCGTGCAGTTGCTGCCTGGCGCTTCCAGCGTAAATTACCGGACAGGCCAGACAGCATCGATCAACGGCAATCTACCCTACAACACGGTGCTGGCTGATGGCGCGACAACCACGTTGCCGATGAGCCAGAACTCTGACGTAATGGTGCTGGAGACGGTCGCTGAAGTGAAGATCGACACATCGGCGTTCTCGGCGGAATACGGTATCGGCGGCGCGACCTTTAACCAGATCAGCAAGGGCGGCAGCAATCAATTCCACGGTGCGGGCTATGAGTACTTCCAGAACAATGCCTTAAACGCCGCCAACTATGCCTTCGGCGCGAAGACCACGGTCGGGCTAGTCCGTTACAACAATTTCGGCTTCTCGATTGGCGGTCCGATTCTGAAGGACAAACTGTTCTTTTACTTCAACTACGACAAGACGATAAACCCTGGAAGCGCCAACACCGGGTTCGAGAACGTCCCAACGGCAGCATTGCTCAGTGGCGACTTCACGGGTTTCCCCACCATCTATGATCCAACGACGCAGACCGTCGACGCGAATGGCATTGTCCATCGCAGATCCTTCGCAGATGAGTACGGCAATGGCAACAAGATTCCCGCGAACATGATTGATCCAGTCGCCGCTGCAATCGGAACGTACTTTCCAGCGCCGAATACAGGCACGGGCATTACCAATAACTTCTTCTATAACGTACCCAGTTCAAACCCGTTCACGAAGTATTTCGGACGGCTCGATTGGAATATCAATCCGAGCAATCACATTATTATTTCCGAGACGAACAGCGACAACCCGGCGACCTATCGCAATCAGGGAATCTGCCCGGTCAATTGCCAGAACGGCGATGTTAGCCGTGATAACGCGCAGGTCTCCTGGGTGTGGACTCTCAGCCCAAATCTCATCAACGAAGCCCGCATGGGTTTCACAGACCAGCTGAACTTCTTTACGCCGTTCTCGATCAATCAGGGCTTCCCCGCCAAACTGGGCTGGCAGTTCGCCAAGGCGGATACCTTCCCGGCCATCAACATTTCAGGAAACGGGGACTTTTACGGGCTAGGCCCGCAATCGAATGCGGTGTACAAGGAATTTGTTTTTGATCCTTCGGACGTAGTCACGCTTATCCGGGGACGGCACGTGTTGCACTTCGGAGGCGAGTTCCTGATCAATCGTGCGGACTCCACGGCCTGGGGCAACCTGAATGCAGGCACGATGGGTTACACAGGCGTGTATACAGCCGCTACCAACGGAGATACGTCCACCGGAATGGGCTTTGCGGACTTCCTGCTTGGTTATACACATGACTGGAACGCCAATGTGACGCCGGAGTGGGGCGGCCGCCTGAAGAGCCCGCAGCTTTTCGTTCAGGACGATATCAAGCTGCGTCCCAACTTGACGCTGAATGTCGGGATACGCTGGCAGGGCATGACCGGCTGGCATGAAGTAAAGGGCAATATGGCATCTTTTGATCCGAGGGTGACGAATCCCGCCAACGGTTCACTGGGCGCCATGTGGTACGGAACAACGAAGGCAAACGGACGTGACAGCCTGCAGGCGCCGAACTGGAGCACCTGGCTGCCTCGTTTTGGGTTCTCGTATGCCTACAAACCGACGACTGTGCTTCGCGGCGGTATTGGACTGTATGGCTATACCTGGAGCGACGACACGTATGGTCCGGGCATGGGCGGCGCGTTCGGATCTCGCGGCAATCTTTCAGACAATACAAACGGCAACTTCCCTGTCGTAATTCTCGCCTCTGACGGAAGTACGAATTATCAGGGGCCGGGAGGGTTGAGCGTCAACCAGGCCTATGTCGCTGCCCCAACGACTCCGGACGCCTTTAATGGCCAGAGTCCTCCCGCATATCAGGCCTACCATACGCCAGTTCCAAAAATCCTCGAGTGGAATTTCGAGATTCAGCAGGAACTCACTCCCACCACGATGATGACGATGGCCTATGTCGCCAGCCATGGCCATAATTTGCTTTTCCCGGTTGACATTAACCAGGTGCCTGAAGGCAGCCTGGGACCAAATGATCAGGGATCGCGGCCATATCCGTTGTTCCTGGGAATTAACAGCGGTAGTGGCGCAGGCGGAACCAATAACGCCGTCTCCAACTACAACTCACTGCAGGCCACGATCCAACAGCGTCTCACACGAGGTCTCCAATTCAATGCGAACTACGTTTGGGCGCATATGCTGGATACCATTGACTCCTCCGGATGGGGCAGCAGCGCCGGGAACCTAGCTTACCAGAGGTCCTACAATCCGGGTGCGAACTATGGAGCGTCGAACTTCGACGTTCGCAATTCTTTCAAAACCGCGGTGATCTACGATCTGCCGGTGGGTAGAGACCGTCAATTCCTGAACCATAATGCGTTCCTGGATGCGCTGGTCGGCGGATGGCAGATTTCACCAACCATTGTCTGGACCTCGGGCAGTCCGTACACCATTAACATGGCAACGGACAATTCCTTCTCGCTGGCAGGTAACAACCAGCAGTATCCAAACCAGGTTGGAAGTCCGCTCCCAGCCCACCAGGACCTCAATCATTGGTTCAATACTGCCGCTTTCGTGCAACCGGCTGCTGCTACATTTGGCGACACGCAGAGGAATAACCTATACGGGCCGAGCTTCTTCCTGTTCAACGCCGCACTTGGCAAGACGTTCCATATTCCCTGGGAGAATATGGGGGTTGAGATTCGTGCGTCGGCAAATAATGTGATCAACCATCCCAGCTTTGCCACACCGAATTCAACCATCAACAGCGGAAGTGAGGGCACGATCACCAATCTCACTGTCTTCGGCCGTACCATGCAACTTTACGGACGAATCTTTTTCTAAGCTTGGCTCTATAACCGACAAGGACGGCGCAACCCGCCGTCCTTTCGCATTTATCCCCCGGTATGATGTGATTGCTATGTCCTTCAGGGTTGTTCTGCTCACCTTGCTTCTCCTGCTAATTACCACTTTTTCAGCTTTTGCTCAAACAGCGCCGAGTAAGCAGGACCAGATCAATCAGCATCAGCAGCTCGCACAGCAGTATTTGCGGGAACAGCGACCTGACCTGGCTATTCCTGAGTTGCAGGCGCTGGTCACGCTCGATCCCGACAATACCAACGCCCAGGGAAATCTTGGTGTGCTCTTGTTCTTTCGCAGCGATTACGCAGGCGCTATCCCGCACCTTAGCGTTGCTGTAAAAGCACAGCCGGAGCTATGGAAGATTCAAGGATTGCTGGGGCTGGCAGAAGGAAAATCGGGCGATGCGGATGCCAGCCGTCATGACATGGAAACAGCCTTTCCCCATCTCACGGAAGAAAAATTCAAAGTCGATGTGGGACGCGCTCTCATCGACAACTACGTCGCAACCGGAGAGTTGGAGAAAGCCGCGACGCTCGCATCCACGCTGCTTGCCCTGCAGCCGACCGATACCGCTTTGCTCTACGTCGCATACCGCCTCTATAGCGATCTGTCAGTAAAAACGATGCTGACGCTGGCGCTCGCGGCCCCTGACAGCGCGCAGATGCACGAAGTGATGGCGCGCGAGTTGGCGCGACATGAAGACGATGTTCCAGCGGTTGCCAACTATCGCGAAGCCATTAAGCTGGACCCGAAACTTTACACCGCGCATTTCGACCTTGGAACGCTTCTTTATAACTCCACAGAAGAAAACCTACGGGCGGAGGCGGAGCCCGAATTCAAAGCGGCCCTGGCAATCAATCCAAACGATGAGAAGTCGCTGGTCATGCTGGGCATGATCGCTGAACGGCGCGGGGATGAGAAAACCGCCTACGACAACTTCTCCCGCGCACTCGCATTGCAGCCTGATGACGGCAATGCGAACCTGGAAATGGCGAAGGTGCTGGTGACGATGCACCAGAATGACAAGGCGCAACAACTTCTGGAGCGCGCCATCCAGATTGATCCCTCGAATGAAGTCGCTCATTACCGGCTAGCCACTCTGTATCGCTTGCAGGGAAAACACGAAGAGGCCGCCAAAGAGATCGCTGACTACAAGAAATACAAGGGCATGAAAGATAAGCTGGAGAAAATTTTTCACGACATGCGGGTCCAGTCTGGCCAGCAAAATTCCGGCGACGCTGATCTGCCGAAGTAAGCGTGCCTCTTTTATCATGCCGATAAACAAGCCCTGCTGATTCAGCATGGACGCGCGCATCTGCCGCCTGTATCATCGGCTTCGCCGGGAAATGCAATCATCACACGTTAAGCTGCTTTGTTTTCTTCTTCTGGGCCTTGCTGTTCCGATTTATGTCGCCACGCGAACAGTCAAGGCTGCGCCGCAAAACAGCACGCAGAGTGAAATGGCGCGGGGAGACCGCGGCAAGTATGTGGAAGACGCCGCCTGCCTTAAGTGCCATCAAACGCAGGGCCTGTCTTATCTGCACACCGCGCATCATCTGACCTCGCAGATTGCAGGCAAAGACTCTGTGCTTGGCTCATTTCAGCCGGGATCGAATGTGTTGACCATTGTCGATCCAGCACACGCGACAGTTGAGCCAGGCCTGCTCTTCAAAATGGAGAAGAAGGATGGCAGCTACTACGAAACCGCCGAAACCGGCTTTGGCACTGACCTTGAAAAGCGCACCGAACGCATCGACCTCGTAACCGGATCGGGCGTGCGCGGCGTGACCTATCTCTACTGGCAGGGAGACCAGCTTTTTGAACTGCCAGTCAGCTACTGGAAAAACGGCCATAAGTGGATCAATAGCCCCGGATACGATGACGGATCAGCCAACTTTTCGCGTCCGGTCAATCCAGGCTGCCTGGAGTGCCATGCGACATACATCAAGGCGCTCTCGGCGGACCCTCTGACCAACTCCTATGACAAAAACACTCTGGTCACCGGGATTTCGTGCGAGGTCTGCCACGGTTCGGGCGCAGACCACATCGCAAAACAAAAGGCGGGAACGGCGGCATCTGCAGACCAGGCAATTCTGAATCCGACGAAGTTCTCACGCGACCGGCAGATCGATCTGTGCGCATTATGCCATAACGGCATTCAGCGAGAGGCCCTGACGCCGGCATTTTCCTATATTCCAGGCCAGCCGCTCAGCGACTATTTCAAGCCAATGCCGTCCGACAATGCTGAGCATCCTGACGTGCATGGCAATCAGGTTGGCCTGCTGGAGAGGAGCCGCTGTTTCCGCGATTCCAAGACGATGACCTGCTCGACCTGCCACGACGTGCACGCGCCGGAGCGGGTTGCGGCTTCGTATTCGGACCGGTGCCTTACCTGTCACAAGTGGCAGAGCTGCGGCGCAGCTAAAACAATGGGTGAGAAGATTAAATCCAATTGCATTGATTGCCACATGCCTGTGGAAGCTACGAATGTCATCGTTGCCGAGACTGCGGGCAAGGAGACGCGGGCAACGATAAGGAACCACTGGATCAAGGTCTATCCGCAGGCCCACAGCAGGCCCGGACTCTGATTTCGACTGGGAGAAAGCGACTTATGTTGATGGGTACATTTTGCTGGACTGGTGTTCGTGTTGTTTGTTTTCATGGATGAAGGGGTGAGTCCATGCCTAGCCTTCATCCCATCCTGCGCGCGGGCTCGATGATCCTGTCATCTGTCATTCTGATAATTGGTGAGTGCGGTGGCGTGGCTGCGCAGTCTACCAAACCGCCGCCGCAACAACTTAACCTGCACGATCCAACTCCACGGCCACCCGATCTTGAGCAGAAATATTCGACCGATCCTGCAGAAGCGGCGCGCCAGGAACAGCTTGCAGCCATCAAAGCTGCTCAGATCAGGCAGCAGGTGATTGCCGCCACCGACAAACTGCTTCAACTGACGGAGGAACTGCAGACCGGTGTTGCCAAGCACGAAAAGGACACCCCGATGACGCCCCAGGTGGTTGAAGTAGAACAGATTGAGAAGCTCGCGAAGACAGTAAAAGAAAAAACGAAGGCACAATAGCGAAGATGGCCATGAGAATGCGAAGCAGAAATATGAAACCAAACCTGTTTTACGCGGCGCTTGCCGCACTGCTTCTGCTCGCTTTGTGCCCGAGCCTTGCAACAGCTCAACAAGGGCAGCAACAACAGGAACAGCAGCAACCAGGCGATCAGGCGAGTCCTCCAGCGCAGCCGCAATCAGCGACACCTGATGCGAAAGCGAGCGATACAGCGAATCCGAAGCCGGAAGCGAATAAGGCCACGTCGCCTGAAGAGGCACGTCAAGCGCAAATCGTTGCCGACTCACAGAAGCTGTATCAGCTGGCCCAGGAGTTGAAAGCCGAAGTGGCCAAGAGTAACAAGAATACGCTATCCATTGCTGTGACGAAGAAGGCGGAAGAGATTGAAAAACTCGCTAAGAGCATGAAGGAAAGAATGCGCAAGGAATAAAGGAGATATTAATTGAGTGTCATTTTGAGCGCAGCGAAGAATCCAGAGGATGCGAGTATCGGTAACTCACTTAAATAATTCCGGGTAAGAATCTTAAGTCCTTACTTAATGAAGTCGTATATAGATTCTTCCTCCCGCTGGTCGTCAGAATGACGGCGTTATTGCGGTATTAGTTTTAGTGCAGATTCGATTGGTTCTTTCCCATCTTCTCCACCAGGGTCTGATCGGCTTGCTTATTCATTGAGCTGGCCCTGTCAAACTCAGCCTTGGCCTCTTCTTTTCTGCCCATCGACTGATAGAGGCGCGCCAGGCGCCAATGCGGGGTCACATCTTTAGGGTCGAGCGCGATGGCTTTCTGCAGTTCATTCACAGCGTCTTCTTTGCGGCCCAGATCGGAATAGACCACGCCCAGATCGCGATGCACAAATGCCGTTGATGGATCTGCAGCAGCAGCCTTTTCCAACTCGGGCCGCGCCCTGGCATAATCATTCAATTCGACATAAGTATCACCCAGATATGCGCGCGCCTGTACGCTTGTAGGGTCATTCTCAAGTTCAGCCTGGAACTCCTTTGCCGCCTCGTCATATTTTTTCTGTTCCCACAACAGGTATCCCAGGCCGAAATGCGCGTTGGGTTCTTTAGGATTGGCCTTCACTGCCGCGCGAAACTGCTCTGTAGCGCCTGAGATGTTGCCTTCAGCATCCAGCGCTTCGCCGGCGAGCATGTCCGCTTCTGCGGAGTTCGCGTTCAGCGCAAGAATTTCTTTGTAAGTGTCAAGCACGCATTGATATTGCTTGCTCCACAGACAACTGTTCGCCAGCGTCAGACGCAAAGGCAGGCTCTGCGGGTCCATCTTCACCGCCCGCTTGAGATAAGGGATTGCCACGAGGTAATCGCCCATGCCGTAGTGGGACATGCCCAGCAGAATTGTGAGCCGCATGTCTCCGGGGTGCTTTTCCAGTTCGTCGGTAAAGGACTTGATGGCTTCCTGAAACCTGTTGCTCTTGAACAGGGCCAGGCCGAGATTCAGTTCAAGGCCGGGAAAGGAAGGATCAATTGCGAGAGCTTGCCGATAGTAAGTGATGGCCTGGCTGTAATGTTCCTGTTTTGCTTCCAGCAGACCCATGTGGGCCAGCGCCTCAGCATTGCGCGGATCGCTCTTCGCAATCTCCTGCCATATCTGCTTGGCTTCCGCATTCCGTCCTTGGCTCTCCAGCAAAAGCGCGTCCCGGCGAGTGCTTTGGGCGAATGCCGGAAGACCCGTAACCAAGGTTGCCAACAGAAAACATATTTGCAGCCTGATGCGGCAAGCCCGATGCACTTCAATTCCCCCTAATGGATTACAAAACTACGCTATCGGTTTGGATCAACTGGTGACAACCAATGATTTAACGTGCAAAAAAAAAGCGCGGCAAAAACTCTGCCGCGCTTTTGGTTAAGGTTGGTTTAGAAGCTGAAAATGCCGCCGAGTTCAAGAACGCGTGGATCCCACGTGTTCGTCGGTTGTCCGAAGTTTCCGGAGCCCGGACCCTGATAACCCGAGCCGACATTGTTAAACTCCGTATGGTTGAAGGTGTTAAACGACTCGAAGCGCAACTGGAAGTTCGCCCGCTCTTTGATGGAGAAACTCTTGTAAAGCGAGGTATTGAAGTCTGTGCGTCCCGGACCCAAAGCCACGTCCTTGCGAGCATTTCCGAAGCCCTGGTTTGGTCCGCCCGCCCACGCCGGAGTCGGCGAGCTGAAGGGAGTCGTGTCAAACCACTGCTTGGGGCTCTTCGTGTAATGCAATTTACCGGCAACGTTGGGACGGTTGGTATAGCCGCCGCCCAAGCCAATGGGGTCAAAATTGATTGATAGGTTGGGGCCTTGATTCGCGATAATCACGCCCGATTGGAAAACTGCCGTACCGGCAATCTCCCATCCTCCCAGGAGAGCTTTCGTTAAACCAGCGCTCTGCTCGAAGAACGGAAATTTGTAAATGTAGTTTCCGACAAGGATATGACGACGGTCCAGCGCGCCGGAACCTTTGTCATATTTCAGGTTATAGGGGTTGCTTACCCCGCCGAGGTCATAGCTGGTGATATCGATTTCGTGGGAGTACGTGTAATCGAGTTCGCCGCTGAAATTACGCCAGTTCTGTGCACGGATTCCAGTCTGGAAGCCATTGTAGTTTCCGTTAGTAGTGTTTTCCTGCTGGTTGATGCCCGTATACCCCTGGTAGGTCCGATAGATGTTCCCATTGGGCAAGGAAGAGCCTCCAGGATTGGTTCCGGAGTGGTTGCTGGGGTCACCAGCATCCGCGCGAATCGCCAGTGGAGTGTTCAGTGAATAGTTGTTGATCTGGCGGTCGACGTTCTGATGCCACGCCAGGTTGCCGACGTACTGCACAACCCAGAGGACTGACGGAGCGATTTCGCGTTGTACTCCCAAGCTGAACTGAGTAACGCCGGGAGCAGGATAAGTACGGGCCAAAGTGGTGAGGCCCTGCGCGAAGTTCGGGGTGGTTGCCGTTTGTCCCGTCACCCACGAAGTATGCGGATCAGAGAGAAAAACGTTGCTCGCCGAAGGATCGTTGGCGAACGGAGGGTTGGTTGCAGTGTTGTAAATATCGTTCCCCTGCATGCGCTCATAGAACGATCCAATACCGCCGCGCAGCACGGTTTTGCCGGATCCACTTATATCCCAGGAGAATCCGACGCGAGGTTGAAAGGTCTTGTAATCATTGGTGACCAGGCCATGTGGGTAGCCGTTCACCCCGGCGAAATACATGCCGTTCAGATAGAACGGTGTTCCGTTTACTACCTGGAAGCCAGGCCCTGTGGGATCAAGAGATCCGTCACTCTTCCACACGGGAGTTTGAGCGGCGAGATACTGATTCGGGTCAAAGTTTGCGATGTAGTTGCCGCGTTCCCACGCGTGTGGCAGCGCATCGTAACGGAACCCGAGCTGCAGGCTGAAGTTCGGCGTCGTGCGCCAGTTGTCGTTGACGTAAACTGAAGGAGTTTGGTTCACGTAGTGGCGGATCGGAAGGTCCTGATGCTGGTCATAGTTGCTGGATAGCCCGAGCAGCATGTCCATCATCGAGTCGCCGGTCAGAGTGCCGAAAGAGAAGTTGCCGGCAGGTTCGCCGAAGAGCTGCTGGTTCTTGGTGTAACGGTTGTAGCTGAAGCCGTACTTCATGGCATGGCGTCCCACTGTGTAGGAGACATCCACTCTCGGCATGTAATCCTGAGCGGCGTTGTGCCATGGAGCTGAACCGGGGTTTTCCTGCGTGTTGTAAGGCGCGCCCCAGTGCATGTTGGGGAAGCTGTTGAATCTGTTGCTGAAATACTTGTTCACTGCCCAGCCGCTGGGGACCAGCGAGTTGGAACTGTTCACGATGTTGATGATGTTGCCGTCATAGTTAAAGCTCGCTTCGAGCAGGAGGTTTGGCGTAATGGTGCCGGCCAGTTTGACCGTTGCGCTGTAGGAGGGATTCGACAGCGTGCTAGTGATGGTGTTGTAACTCGCACCCGACCAGCCAAGCATGGGTTGCGCATAAGCCTGTGTCACCGCATCGTGCATGTAATGTCCGAGCAGGTGCCATTTGTCATTGATGTTGTGATCGATCCGGATGATGTCATCCCGCACATCGATTGGCTGATTGGCCGAGGTGATCACATTTCCATTCGCCAGGTTCGGCTTGGGAATGATTCCAGAGTTCATGAACAGCACAGCATTTGGATCGAACAAGGAAGCTGGAATTACGTTGCCTGGAAATGGATCTCCAGGAACAAGACCCAATGCAGCCAACTTAGCATTGAATGCAGGGTCGCCAACTTTTGGAACCACCAACTTCGTGCTGGAAGCGAAGGCCGGTGCTACATACGTCAGGTTTGTACCTGCCGTAGCAAAATCCTGCGATGGAAGCGTCTGCACTGAATTAGGGCTGCTGCCCTGAATCAGTTTCCGCCATTCCTCGTTCCAGAAGAAGAAGGTCTTCGACCTGCTCTCGTTGTAAACCTTGGGGATGAATAGCGGCCCACCGAGATTGAAGCCGTAGATGTTGTAATTCAGCTTTGTTCTGGGAGTGATCGGCGTGGATTGCTTATTGAAGTAGTTATTAGCATCATAAGCCGTATTACGGTTGAATTCCCAGAGCTGTCCGTGGAATGTGCGTGTTCCGCTCTTGAGGGCCAGAGTAATCGTTGCGCCAGAGGAGATGCCATAGTCCGGTGGATAGTTGCTGGCGAGTGTTTCAAATTGGGCAATAGCGTCCTGCGAAGGCATGATGTCCATGCCGCCGGCGCCACCACGGTCATCTGCTTCACCACCGTCAATCAACCAGATATTGTGGCTTTGGCGCAGACCGTTCACGCTGATGGTAAAGTTCGACGCGACTGAAGTTGGCGTGTTGTTGCTGGGCAGGGCCGAGCTTACGCCCAGGCCGAGGGCTGCCAAAGCGGCAAAGTTGCGGTTTTCTGTGGCGATTTCGCTGATTTGTTCAGAATTGATGAGAGTGCTCACCACATTCGAATCAGCTTGCACCTGCAAAGCATTTGCGGTGACGGTGACTGTTTGTTGGACGGCGCCTACTGTCAAGGAAATATCGGCGCGCAGGGTTTGAGAAACGTTCAAAACCAAGCCCTTCTGCACATAAGTGCCGAAGCCGCTGGCCGTGGCCGTCAGATCGTATGTGCCGACGTTTAGGCCCGGGAAATTATAGACCCCGTTTGAGTTGGATGTTGTGCTGAGTTGCGCCCCAGTGGCTTCCGAGGTGAGGGTAATTTGTGAGTTGGGGACAACAGCCCCGTTATTGTCGGTTACTGTGCCGCTAATTGCTGAGTTTTGCTGCGCGAACGCGCCAACCGTTGCAAATATCAGAAACAGAGGCAACAGAAGCAATGTGTGCTTTGCGTCATTTCTCCATTTCATTTACTTCCCCTCCCGAATTTGCTCGCAGTTCCATTGGGTACGAATTGGAAACACGCGGCACAGCTTAATCGCGAGCACTTAACGTTTTACTAAAGCGATTTATAGCTGTGCGCGGAACTGTATGTGGACTGGAGAACCACTGTCAAGGAAAATTGCATAGGTCGTTCCATGTGATGCATTAAACAAAAGGCAAACGTTTTGCCTTTATGCAGCGATGGAAAACATTTTTGAAATATGGAACGATTTATGGAAATGAATCCTGTAGCTGTGGTAACTGGTGGAGCGCAAGGCATTGGCCGTCGAACGGCGGAAGTGCTTGCCAGCCGTGGTTATTGTCTCGCGGTCATCGATCTGCGCGAGCCGGAAGACACAATGAAATCCGTCGTGGCAAATGGCGCAGAGGTGATCGGCTTCGCTGGCGACATAACCGATGAAGCAGCGATCGAAAGCTTCGCCCGACAGGTTTTCGATCGATGGAAACAAGTTGATGTTCTGGTGAACAATGCTGGAATCAGCTATATCTCGCCTGTCGAGCAGACAGCCGTGAGCGACTATCTCCGCGTATTGGAGGTAAACCTTGTGGCCCCGTTCCTGCTGGCGAAGGCCTTCGGGGAAGGGATGCTTGCAAAGGGCAGCGGCTCCATTGTCAATGTCGCTTCAATCGCGGGGCTTGTGGGGATTGCCGACCGTGCAGCCTACAATGCGTCAAAACATGGTCTGATCGGTCTTACGCGAACCCTCGCCGCCGAATGGGGTGGCCGCGGAGTGCGTGTCAACGCAATTTGCCCAGGCTGGGTGAAGACCGAAATGGATGCAGCCGATCAGGCAGGGGGCAGCTACAGCGACGCCGACATTACCGGACGGGTGCCCATGGCTCGCTTCGCAACTCCGGACGACATTGCTAGAGCCATCGCATTCCTCGCCGACAGCAAGGAAAGTAGTTTCATCAATGGGCATGCTTTGGTCGTAGATGGAGGCTGGACCGTCGATGGAAGTTGGGAAACTCTACGTCTGCGAAAGCGCTAAACCGGGCATGTGAGTAAGCGTCGAGCCTTGCTAAATGATTCAAACAAAGTCAGATAGCCTTGCAGGGCAAGAGAGTGCGGAAACTTGGGAAGTTCAGTAGTTAAAACCTCGTACTCGATACAATAGACACTAATCCTTTTGTTTTCAGTGTAGAAGTCTTGAGCATATGAAATTGCGGCTGTTCTGCCGGTTGACAGTCCAGGTTACTTTGGGCAAAGTTAATTGGAGGAAAGTTACGGAGACAGGCAACCCTTTTGTTATGTTCGCATCTCACCCTTAGCGTTACCTGACTCCAAATCAATCATCGTTCGAGGTCAAGGTACACGTAAGGTAAACGCTGGAAGTTCCCTCACATTTTACATGTTGCTTGCCGTGTGGAGTCTACCCTGCCGTCGTCTATGGTTACTGCCTTAAAAATGGAGGTTAGCAGTCGCTGTCTGTCTGTGGGAAAGGGCTATAGCGACAGTCTTTTAAAGAAGTCGTATGCGACTACTTATTTCGACTATTTCGGTCATTGCAGTGAATTGGTTTTGAGGAAAATCATATGGCGGTTGAATCAAAATCTGGAAATGCTGATCCACGTCCTTTTGTTCTGCAAACAACATCTCATAATGAAGCGCAGAATTCACTCAGTACTTTGGCGGGACCAGAGGGAGAAGAAAAAGCCGAGATTCCGAAACATCCGAGGGGATCTTACGGAGAACATCGACGAAAACTTCAGACAGAGAACGAGAACGATAACGCCGCTGAAACAAGGCCGCTACGGCTGCTGATTTCAGACCGGACAGCGTTAGGCTGCGAGCTCATGCTCCTTGGCCTTAGCAGGCGTCGTAATTTGATCGATAGTGTCGTGTGCGCCACCAGTAGCACGGAAGTAGAGCAGCTCGTTCATACTCAACAACTGGACGTCGCACTTATCAGCGCCGCCTTGAGTGATGGGCCGTTGGCCGGCTTCCGGGTCTTGCCTATTTTGCAAACCATTCTGCCAACGTGTTCCGTCATTGTACTGCTCGATGATAATAGCGAATATCTGGCGATAGATGCGTTTCGGGCACGGGCTCGAGGGGTCTTCTATCGCGCGGAGCCGATGGAGCAGCTCGTCAAGTGCATCTGCCAGGTGCATCAGGGACAAATCTGGGCTCGAACGAATGAACTGCGTGCTGTATTTGACGCCTTCGCCGAATCCTCTCCATTCTCTGGCCGGACTTGCACTGACTTCCATCTGAATGATCGGGAACTTACGGTTGCACGGCTACTGGCTACGGGCCAGACAAATCGGCAGATCGCGCGGCAGTTAAACCTGAGCGAACATACAGTGAAGAATTATCTGTATAGGCTCTTCGAAAAGGTTGGAGTCAGCAGCCGCGTGGAACTAGCTGTCTTAATGATGAATGATTCTGTGCGAAACGGGACTCATGGCTGAGGCGAGTGCGCCGGGCGTTCTTATTACTTCTTACCCGTTACCCAGATGAAACTGCCTATTCTCCCAAGCAGACAGAAAGCGCTGGCCTGCACTGTCGGGAATTATCCGACTCAACCCTTTGGGACAAGTGTGCATTTTTTGCCATCACCCTAGATGCTTGGTGTAGAGACTAATAATGAGAAATCCAGACCAAAGTATCGCAGCGTGAGAGAAGAAAGACTCTACAGTACTTGTAACCGGTAGTACTTGTTTCCACTTAGCTCGACAGAGCTGGATCGTGCGCCTTGGAATCGAATTGTTCCTTTCATAACAGTTCATTCATAGCGCGTTGAGATGTCTCTCCGACTATGAAGACAGTGCGCATTTCTCTACAGGTTGAACAAACAAAAGACCTTATGGACGGCTTTCTATCCAAAAGCGTTGGCGAACAGGGCTTGCTGGAAAGCAACCGCAAGAGTAGTTTCGCCTTCTTATTACGAGACGAATCTCGCAGACCAGAAAAATGAGAAATGAAGCCTCTTGCCTTCCTCATAGAGATTCACTTATTGTGTGGTCAGTTGGTCGATGCGCTTGCAATGAGCGGTGTTCCGTCGAACTAAGCTCCTGTTTGTTCTGAAATCCTGATCTAGTTTGTCTGCCTGTGGATAAACACCTCGTACGTTGAGGATGGCGAAGCCTTGTCTAAGGGACAAAATGAAGCTCAGTCATAACGAACAACCAATCTGTGAAGCAAGTATCGATAATTCAGAACTCCGCCCGTGTGTATCAGATTACCCGCGATGGTATGCAGTCTATACTTGGGCGCGCCACGAAAAGAAGGTGGCACAGCACTTTGAGGAGCGGGGTATTACTTATTTTCTCCCCTTGTACACAGCAATCCACCGTTGGAACAAGAAGACCGCCCGCGTCTCTTTGCCTCTCTTTCCAGGGTATGTTTTTGTTCAAACCGTGCGGCATAGTCATCGCCCGCTGGAGGTTCCGGGAGTAGTGCACTTTGTCGGCTCGCATAAATCGCCTGCTGAAATACCGGCCGACGAAATAGAGTCATTGCAAAGAACGATGCGCATGGGACACAGAATGGAGCCTCACCCATACCTCGCGCCTGGCAACCGCGTGCGTATCAGCTCCGGACCAATGTCAGGCATCACCGGAACTATCCAGAGGACCGCTGCGGGATGTCGAATTGTAATCTCTGTCGACATGATCATGCGATCCGTAGCAGTTGAAGTCGACGCTGCCAGTCTTATGGCGGCATAGTTTCGTCCGCGTAGGCGCAATTGTGTCTGCGTCTAAAGGTGTTAAGGCCCACGTTGAAGGACACGACATATCCAGCCCACCACCCAATAGCTTTCGAATCAGAAGTGTCACACCGGAGGCACAAGATGCCTGGAAAATCCACACTTAATTTTGTTCTGGCGTTCGTTACACTCATCTGCGCTCCAATGCTCTTTTGTCAAAGTTCTGAGCAAAACCCATCGGACCAGACGGCGAATGCGGGAGTTGACACGCAGTCTGGAAACAAAGTGCCCCCCCCTGGGTTCCAGGAGCGCTATCCGCGATACCAACTCGTTACCGGAGACACCATGGATCTGATCTTCGAGTTCAGCCCGGAGTTCAACCAGACTGTCTCTGTGCAGCCAGACGGATACATCAGCTTGCGGGGGATTGGAGATGTACATGTCAGTTCATTGACGCTACCGCAGCTGACCTCAACATTGGAAGCTGCATACAGCAAGATCCTTAACAAGCCGTCCATCTCAGTAGTGATGAAAGATTATGAGAAGCCCTATTTCATCGCCAACGGCCAACTAGGCCATCCGGGCAAGTACATCCTGCACGGTGATATGACCGTCACTGAAGGGATAGCAGAGGCTGGAGGATTTACGGAGAAATCGAAGCACTCGAATGTAATTCTATTTCGCCGTGTATCGTCCCAGTGGACCGAGGCAAAGGTGTTGGACGTAAAAAAGATGCTCAGTGACAAGAACCTAAGCGAGGACTATGTGCTCCACCCGGGAGATATGATTTTCGTTCCCCAGAATACGATATCGAAGATCTCAAAATTTATCCCGACCAGTGCGGTGAACACATATATCGCTCCTCAAACCTTTTAGTTAGTCAACGACCTAGTTAGTCAGCGACTGAGGAGATTTATCATGATCAGTCAACCATATACTCTCAGATCGGCTTCGTTGCGCGATGCTCTGTCGGTCGTGTTTCGCCGCAGGCGCCTAGTTGTGGCCTGTGCGGCAGCAACCTTCGTGGCGGCTGGACTTGCTGCTTTCCTGCTTCCGCGATACCACGGTGAAGCGAAAATAATGGTAGATCGGGCGCGCGTCGATCCGGTTTTGTCCCCCACTCCAGAGATGAACAGCTATGAACTGAGTGCGCAGCCCATGATAACGGATGAGGATTTGCGGTCCGAAGTCGATCTGATGAAATCAAGCGAGGTGCTCACCCAGGTGGTTAGAGATTTGGGTCTAGCCGATTCAACTGTTCTTTCATGGTGGAAACGACTGACAGGACATTCAGGACAAGTTGTAGCCGACTATCTTGACCGCAAGCAAAAAACTCTGTTGCCGAATGGGCTGCCGTGGCCTATAGGCAGCTCGACGACCTATGACGAAAGGGTAGCGGCCAAGGCGAATCAACTAGCGCATGACCTCGATATTGAACCCTCCAGGGGAAGCTATGTCATCGACATAGTCTACAAATCCAAAGATCCGCAGCTTGCGAAGCAGGTGCTCGACAAACTGTTGCAGGTATATATCGCAAAGCACACCGAGGTGCGCCACCCTGCGGGCGAATATGCGTTTTTTGAGCAGCAGACAAATGAATCCCGCAAGAAGATGGAGGCGGCGGAAGCTGCTCTAGCCTCTTTTGACGCAACGAATGGTTCAGCAGCGCCTGGAATGGACCGAGAGCTGACCATGCAGAAGCTCTCGGAATTTACGTATTCCCTGAACCAGACGCGCGCAGAAATCGCCGAAACAAGCCGGCGAATGCAGCGGCTGATACAGCAGGAGCGTTCTATTCCCAACCGCGTGACAACGCAGGTGCGGAAAGCAGATAACCCCCAATTACTCGAGCAGCTCAAGAGTACCTTGCTCAACCTGGAACTCAAGCGATCTGATCTACTTACTAAATATCAACCCAATTATCGCCCTGTGCAGGATCTCAATGAGCAGATTGCACAGGCTCGCGCAGCTATCCAGCACGAATTGAATACTCCAATGAACGATGTGACTACTGACCTGGATCCGACGCACGAGATGGTCCGCACGGAGCTTGCAAAAGCAACGGATGATTTGGCGGGCTACAATGCGCGCGAGAAGGAAACAGAAGCGATTGTAAATAGCTATACAGCGAAGGCCCGGGAACTTGACGCCGGCAGCCTGCAGGAGGCAAGCCTCCAGCGTGAACTAAAGGCTGCTGAAGACAACTATCTCCTTTACAAGAAAAAGAGTGAAGAGGCAAGAATCTCGGATGCGCTGGACGCACATCGCATGGTGAACGTTGCTGTGGCGGAGTATCCGTTTGTGCCTGCGCTTCCGGCGCACTCACCGCTGTTTTTCGCCGCGCTGGCAACAATCGCGATGTTGACGGCAAGCGTCGGACTGATCTGGGCACTGGAGAATATGGACCGGACATTTCATCGGCCACATGAAATCGAAGCTTATCTCGGAATTCCGGTGTTGGTTTCTATCCCGCGTCAAACCGGACCAGCTACATTGCTGCGTTTGATTCCGGATGGTGAGCAGAGAAGAAGCTCGTCCTGGATGGCGGACGGTTCACCTGGCCGCGAATCCATACATGGCCACAGCAGTGGCGATAAAGGAGCCTTGTGAACAGAATATTTGAAGGTTTGGAGAGTACCGGCAGCGAGCCTATCGGACACTCGAATGGAAACCATGCGGGAATAGAGGAAGAAGTTGACCGTTTCCCTGGCCGCAGGGCATCGCAAACCACGTCCGCAGGCACTGTGGTCGTCGACGAGCCAGCAGCTTCGCGAGTAGAGTTCATGCCGCCGCCTGTATTGGAAATGGATCACGCAACACGGCAAGAACTCATCCGGCTAACTCACACGGTATTTCTGAGATCAGGCGGTTCACGGGTTGTAGCCTTCTCAGGCGTAGAACCAGGTGTGGGATGCAGCTGGCTCCTGGTTCGGGTTGCGGGCCTGCTGGCAGCTGCCGACGCCGGCTCAGTGTGCGTGGTAGACGCCAATCTGCATGCCCCCTCGTTGCATACATATCTTCGTGTCGGCAACCGTTGTGGCCTGTCCGACGCTCTGATTGATCCTCATCCCGTCTGCGAATACGCTCTGCGGATCAGCAGACGTTTTCATCTGCTCAGTAGTGGCTCAATGGCCTGGAAAGCGGAGCGGCTGCTCGCTTCCTCCACATTTCGGGCCTGCGTGGATGAACTTCGCACTGCTTACGATTTTGTGCTTCTTGATACGCCACCCCTGGCAGAAAGCTCCGATGCGTTGGTCGTTGCGAGCACAGCGGATGGCCTGGCCATGGTGGTCGAAGCGCATTCCACGAGCCGAGACATAGCCTTGAAAGCGGCGAGGGAAGCTGTCACTACCAACACCCGTGTGCTCGGCGTAGTGCTGAACAAGCGCACATATCCAATACCCAGGACTATTTACAAGAAGCTCCGGTATGCCTGAAAGATTTCCGATATGCCTGACAAAATGCCCGTGGAGCCTATTGCTGTTCTGCCTGAAGAGAAAGCGCGCGTGCGAACTACCATGCAAGCGCTTCTTGAACAGCTTGAGTCGAACCGAGTACGGCACTATGCGATCGACACCGGAACGGCTGAGGTGTCCATAGCAATCCATCCGGATGATATAGGCACATTAAGACGCGCCTGCCGGACTCTGGAACAAGTGAGGCTCATCCGGGCCGAAGGGACGGACGGTGAATCGCGGATCATTCTAGAGGACACCGCAAACGGGAAGCGCCGATACTCCGCCATCCGGGTGGTCCCCACAGCAAATGACCCGGAGATTGCACGGAGTCGGCGGTACTTGAGTGGTGTTGCATTGGGCTTGTTCAGGTGGGTTCGCGCCTGGCTTCGTCCTGACGGTCTGTTCTGCGTGGTGCTGGGTCCGGATGGCGTAGGAAAAAGCACAACCGTTCGACATTTGCAGCTGGAGTTGCAGACCCTTTTCGGCTCCTGTAAGAAACAACGGTGGAGACCCGGCATAATCCGAAAGATCGCCCCTGACAGCTCCAACCGCATGCCCCACTCGAAGCCTTTGCGCGGGCGCATCAAATCCACACTCTTTGTCTTTGGGTTGGCGCTGGATTTCAGTCTTGGATATGCGGTTTCCACCTATCCTGCAATGGCGAGATGCGAAACGATTATCTTCGACCGCTATTTTCATGACATCCTCATCGATCCCCGGCGTTACCGTTATTCCGGTTCCATGTGGCTCGCACAATTCCTCAGCCGGCTCACCCCGCCACGTAATGCCTTATTCATCATTCTCGATGCTCATGAAGATGTAATTCTGAGTAGAAAACAAGAGCTGACTCCCCACGAGCTTAGGCGGCAGCTGGGAGCATATAGGACCTTCGGCACACAAGCGCCAGGCTCAATGATCATCACCACCGACAAACCGGTCGATGAAACAGTCGCGGAAATCATCGATAAGATACTCGACGTTCTGGCTTCGCGGAATGGTAATGGTTCACGATATCGCGAACGAGCGGTCTTGAACCTGACATAATTCAGCGGCTGTCCGCCTGCAAATTTATAGGACCCTCAGGCATTTGCCCTGCAAGTGATTGGAACTGTGAATAACGAATCTCAGATCGACTATCTGCTGCAACTAAGCTTGGGATGCGCTAACGATTCGGAGACACTGCTGCCGGATCTGACGAAGGCGGACACTCAAGAAAAGGCAAAGTTTCTCTCCTTAGCGAATTCCCATCACGTCGTGATGCGTGCACTCAATCCACTTCGCGAGCGCGCGCAGAATGTGGGAAATGTTGAGATCGCGGATTGGTGTGACGAGGCCCTGTCACGCGAACGAGCAATGATCGCAAACTCGCTCAAGTTCCTGGCGGACATCTGTCAGAAACTTGAGAGCGCAGGAATTCAAATTACGGTCATTAAATCACTCGATCACTGGCCTGACTTAGGTAACGATCTGGATCTCTACACCCCGAGTCATCAGGAGGAGGTCAGCCGGGTCATGCGTCAATCCGTCGCTGCCCAGCTAAAGTATCGTACGTGGGGCGACCGGCTCGCACACAAATGCAATTTTGGCGTACAGGGACTTGCCAAATCGGTCGAAATACACCATGGCTGCCTGGGCCAGACAGGAGAGCACATAGCTCTGGCCAGGAGATTCTACACGCGTCGCATTCCGCAGAGGATTGCGGAGTACACTTTCATGATTCCTGCGCCGGAAGAGCGAATCATTGCGGCAACCCTTCAGCGCATGTATCGCCATTTCTACATACGCGTATGCGATATCGTAAATACGCACGCCATACTTGAATCCGGGAATCTTGATTTTGCGGAGCTGCGATCTGCGGCGGACACTGGTGGCATCTGGCCTGGAGTCGCCACCTATCTGCGAATCGTAACGGAGTATGTCCGATTCTTTCGGGGAACCGCCTATGAACTGCCATCAGAAGTGCTGGCCGCGAGCCGATTCGGAAAGAATCAGGTGTTTGTACGTGGTGTATGGTTGCGGGTGCCCGTGCGACGGGCAGCGCGATTGTATGGCCGGCAAGTCTGTCAGATGGCCAATCGCCGCGATCTGTATGGACTGCTACGTCTAAGTCTTTTGCCGCCCCTTGCCTCAGCGGCGCGCCTTTCTTACATGCTTACAGGCAATCCCAGCGGGATCTGGTAGTTGGAAATGTTACGGCTCAAATGACTTTGGTCGTGGAGTTCTGCTGTATACAGAGATTTTTATGTGGAAACGCTTGGAAATGATCTTTGCGGTTTGTGCGCTTTTGTTCTGCGCCGGAGCCTTCGTGCCGCTCTTAAATCAAAACCAGCAAGTTTCCGATGTGCCGCCTCAAAATAAAGTGACTGCCGCGGTTCAGAAGCAGGCGCGTAACGAGAGCAGCGATCCAACAAACGCTAATCCCGCAATATTGGCCGGGCAGATAATTGTTTACGCAGTAGTCGCGGTACTGCTGCTGTTTCATCGTCGCGAAGCTATACGTCAACTGCGCGACACGAAACTAATCTGGGCGGTCGTCGCCATGGCTTTCGTTTCGGTGCTGTGGTCGCAAGTACCGGGCTTCGCGTTACGGCGGTGCTTGAACATGGCAGCAACCAGTGGGTTTGGGCTTTATCTTGCTTTCCGTTATTCCCCGCGACAATTGTTGCGGCTTCTGGGTTGGGCATTTCTAGTTGCCATCGTCTGCAGCATCGTGGTCGTGCTTATCCGCCCTGACCTTGGAGTTGATTCAGCCTTCACCAATTTTGGGTGGAAGGGTATCTTCGTGCAGAAGAACACGTTTGGTCGATTTATGGCGCTCGGCGTTCTCGTGTTTTGGTTCTTGGCATTCGAAAGCAGGACGCATCGTTTTGCGTACGGCGCTGCCTCAGTCCTCTGCGCGTGCATGATTTTCGCAACGCGCTCAGCTACCTCCGCCCTGTCAGTTCCTATTTTGCTGGGCCTGATCTGGTTATTCGCACTCGCCCGCCGACGCTCTTTGCGGCTGGTACTTACGTCAACAATCATCTCGATGATCGGGATTTCATGCTGCCTGATGCTGTTTGTTGACCCAAGCAATATTTTTTCGCTGGTCGGGCGCGATTCCACAATGTCGGGGCGGCTTGAAATATGGAACGCGGTCATACCGAAGATCATGGCGCATCCGTGGCTGGGGTATGGATACAGCAGTTTTTGGCTGGGGATGGAAGGCCAATCTTCCGCGGATATCTGGTCGATACTGCGCTGGCCTGTGCCCCACTCGCACAATGGATTCCTCGATCTACTAGAAGAGCTTGGGGTGGTGGGCCTGGGTCTTTTTCTCGCAGGCTTCATCATGAGCCTCAGGCACGGACTTCAGTGGGCGCGTAATCAGCGCACAGCAATCGGGCTGTGGCCGCTTGCGTATCTGAGCTTCATGTTCCTCTTCAACCTGAGCGAGGGATCCATTTTGAGACAGGACAATCTCTTCTGGGCGCTCTACATAGCTACCTCCGTATTTGTGGTGGTCAAAACAAAGGAACTGTCGCCAGAATTACTGCAAGACTCTTTAACTCAAATCGGGACACCGATGCCACCTCAATATGCACCTCTAGGGCGTGCCAGCGAAAATGCCATGATGTAAGTCTGCCAGTAGCCTGCTAGACAGAACCAGCGGGCATCTCCCGTAAACAGAACGCCAATTTTTAAACACTTTAACTCTTAGTTTTTTCCGACTAGCCGAAAGCGCAATCATATGGTGTTGCAATCGTGATGAATACATTCAGCATTGCGGCGCGTAAAAACCGCCCATCAGTTCTGATATACCGCACCACCCTCCTCCCGCTTTCCGAAACATTTGTGCTTTCCCAACCCGAAGCTTTAGAGCATTTCACCCCATACTTTGTGGGATGCAGCCGGGTGGATGGCCTTCGGACTCCAGAGGGGAGGTCTTACTTTATTGGCAATGATGGCGCCCTCGGCCATGCACACAAAATGATGTATAAGGTTTTTGGTTTTGCACCTGGTTTGATGCGTGAATTGCGCCGTCTGAACCCGGTGCTGGTTCACACACATTTCGGGGTAGACAGTGTTCAGGGATTGAGATTAGCCCGTCGACTGGGAACTCCTCTGGTAGTCACCTTTCATGGCTATGACGCAACGATGAAAGAAGAGTATGCGCGCTCATTCTCTTATGACTTTCGGCGGTACCTGCGTTGGCGTCCAATCATACAAAAGGAGGCTTCTCTTTTTGTCGCGGTCTCAGAATTTGTTCGTAGCAAACTGATCGAGCAAGGTTTTCCGCAGGAGAAGATATCTGTTCACTATGTAGGAGTCGACACAGAATTGTTCGCTCCGGACCTGTCCGTCCCACGCAAGCCCATCGTGCTCTTTGCCGGACGTCTCGTAGATAGCAAGGGCTGCGACTATCTCATTCGGGCAATGGCTCTGGTGCAGCGAAAGATGCCGGATGTCCGGCTCATCGTTATCGGTGATGGGCCTCTTCGACACGAATTGGAGCAAATGGCATCAGCATGCCTGCACAACTTCAGTTTTCTGGGCGCTCGCTCTCAGAGTGAAGTGCGTCACTGGATGAATCGCGCCAAAGTGTTCAGCGTTCCCAGCTTTACCACTCCAATGGGAACCTCTGAAGGATTTGGCCTGGTGTTCGCTGAGGCGCAGTCAATGGGTCTTCCGGTCGCAAGTTTCGCTACCGGCGGGATCCCGGAAGCGGTTGCACACGGAGTCACAGGCTTATTGGCACGGGAACGCGATGTGGAGAGTCTTGCCAGCAATATAAGCGCACTGTTCAACAATGATTCTTTATGGCACCGCTTCAGCGCAGCCGCCATAAGGCGAACGCGCGAACAATTTGACCTCAAGGAGCAATCGGCGAAGCTGGAGGAAATGTATAGCCGGCTGCTTACGCGCCAATCCGTGGCTACCATCCGTAACTCCGTTTCAATTCCCTTGCAAGGTTAGGGCACATTACGAGTCACGCCGAATGCAATCAAAATCCAATCCATTGATTTCCGTTGTGATTCCCACTGCCGGGCGGCCTGTACAAGTCGCTGCAGCCGTGAATTCAGCTCTGCAACAGACCTTTAAAGATCTGGAAGTGATCGTCGTCATCGATGGGGATGATCAGAGTCTAGCCGCCCTCAAATCCGTGGACTCCCCGCAATTGCAGATATTGCAATTGCCAAAACAAGTGGGAGGCGCACGCGCCAGAAACGAGGGAGTACATGTGGCTAAAGGAGAATGGATAGCCTTTCTGGATGATGACGATGCATGGGTTCCAGAAAAACTGGAGAGGCAGCTTGCAGTTGCGCGGGCATCTAGGATGCCCGATCCTATCGTTTCCTGCAAAGTAATGGCCCGTACACAGACTGGAGAATTTGTATGGCCACGGAAACTTCCCTCCGAGCCGCTTTCGGAATATCTCCTCGCACGCAACTCGTGGAGACAGGGTGAAGGACTATTGCAAACCTCGACCCTTCTTACAACCAGGAGATTACTGCTGGAGATCGGGTTCGAGGATGGTTTGCGAAAACACCAGGATTGGGATTGGCTGCTCCGGGTTGTCAAAATGCCGGGAGTCGGAATCGAATTCATCGATGCTCCCTTGGTGATCTGGAATCTGGCATCGTCTCCCAGCAGCGTGAGCAGAAAATGTGATTGGCAAGGTTCCCTGGCTTGGATCCGCCAGCGGCGCGAGTTGGTTACGCGTCGCGCTTACGCGGCATTTATTGCGACATCGATTGCATCCCAGGCCGCCAGGCAACGCCAATGGAGGGCATTTATACCGCTTCTGACCGAAATGTTTCGACTTGGCAGCCCCAAGGCTATCGACATTTTTCTCCTAATGGCGATGTGGTTTGTGCCCGGTACATTACGTGAACGGCTGCGCACGTCTTGAAAGGCAATTGCAGCTTGCAACCTATGACAAATCTTCTAACGATCGGACTGCCTGTCTTTAACGCAATGCCTTTTCTGGAAGAAAGCATGGAAAGCCTGCTCGGGCAGACAGATAGAGATTTCGCGATCCTAGCTATCGATGACGGATCTATAGACTCAAGCCTCGGGTATCTGCGCTCTATACGGGACCCGCGCTTGACCGTCGTGACGCAGGCACACCGCGGCCTGACGTTCACATTGAATCGAATGCTATGCGAGGTGACCACGCCGTGGTTGATGCGCCATGATGCGGATGACGTGGCATTGCCTGAACGGGTCGCCATCACTAAGAAGGCCATCAGACAGTTCCCGGATGCCGGAATGTTCTACTCCGAAGCTCGCTACTATCAAAACGGACGCAGTATTGGAACTTTCCGCACGACGAGAGCTACGCCTGATCAACTCCGTCAGATCACGAGTCGAGGATATTTGCCAGCCATATGCCATCCTACCGTCACGCTAAATGTGGAAAAGGCAACAGCATTGGGAGGCTATCGTTTCGATTTACATATTGAGGACATTGATCTGTGGTGGCGAATGGCATTGTGCCATGACATCCGGTATCTGCCAGAAATAACGATATACTTTCGGCACAACACTGCGAGCGTATCCACAGCCAATCTGGAATGTCAGTCGATCAACACGCTCTATGTACAGTATCTCCTTCTGTCGCATCTGCATGATCTGCCCGCTCTCAGCTATGAGGATGTGCGCGACCATTTGGCGCGAGATGTAGACAAACCGAGACTGTTATGCCGCGAAGAAATGCGCCGCGCCAATATTTTCTACAGTCAGAACTATTACTGGAAGGGGTGCAGGCATTTGGCGAAGGCTGTGAGGGCACATCCGCTCTATTTTATTGGACGTGTGCTTTATGAATTGCGTCGCAGCGAAGCTGTCTTCAATGGGGAAGATCCCCAAAAATTCCTGGAGCAATGTGATGTGCTATGGCCAGAAACGGGAGATTCGACAGCCCGGGTCAATTCCACAATAGCGATATCCAGCAATACAAAGAGGGTGGAGTGCGCATGACAACTAGTGTTGCAACTCCGATTACCCCTCGAGCTTCAGCGCGCATGGAGGTTCTAGGCGTTCAGGTCGAGGCGCTCAGCATGGCTCACCTCAACTCAATTGTTGCGGACGCCGTTGAGAATAGCAAACACATCATCGTAGCCAACCATAACCTTCACAGTATCTACCTATATCATCATGACCCAAAGATGCGATTGTTCTATGCCGCCGCGAACCATATCCATATCGACGGCATGGGGGTTATCGGCTTGGGGAGATTACTGGGCAAACGTTTGAACCGTGACCACCGAGTTACATTTGTTGACTGGATCGGGCCTTTGGCAAAGGCAGCCGCGGATAATAGTTGGCGAGTTTTCTACCTGGGATCCCGGCCCGGTGTGGCAGAAACAGGAGCTGAAACTCTTCGCCGCAGCTACCCGGGATTGCAAATTAAAACTGCTGATGGCTTTTTCGATCCAGATCCGGGCTCGGCAGAAGCCCAGGCTGTAGTCGATATGATTGAGGCGTGGCATCCTCACGTGCTGATTACGGGGATGGGGATGCCGAGGCAGGAACATTGGATTTTAGACCATCTAGATAAACTTTCGGCCAACGTCATTCTGAACGGAGGAGCTGCTCTGGATTACTTCGCCGGAGCAATTTACACGCCGCCGCGCTGGGCGGGGCGATGTGGCTTCGAGTGGCTTTTCCGGCTCATGGCAGAGCCGCGACGGCTCTGGTTTCGCTACCTTATCGAGCCTTGGTTTATTACTTACAAGCTATTGGTTGAGATAGCTTCGAGATGACTATCCACTCAGAGGTCCTATGAGTAAATCGGGTCTGACTTTGATTGGACGGAACCGCGGGAAGGGCGCTATGTCGACGCGGCAGCAAATGTCATGCTCGCCAATTTGCTTCGAGAAATACGGAAGGAAATCGCGACGCGAACTGTTTCTCGATGCAATGAACGAGTTAGTGCCATGGGCGGAATTAGAAGCCATGGTAGAACCGCACTATCCTAAGTCCCTTAATGGGGGCCGTCCGGCTGGGCTTTCGGTCATGTTGCGTGTCTTTTTTGTCCAGCAATGGTTCAAGGTGTCCGATGCCGGGGTGGAAGAAGCCTTGTACGATTCCGCCTCATTGCGGCGCTTTGCGGGGGTTGACCTAACCCGCGCTCCCGCACCGGATGTAATAAATGTGAGCCGGTTTCGCCATTTGCTTGATGCTCATGAGCTAGGCGACAAAATTATTGATACGGTATCTCGCCATTTGGACGAGAAGGGTATCCGCGTCAGTGCTGGATCCATTACCGATGCAAGCATTATGTATGCGCCGAACTAACCTCACACCTGTCCCAGTCAAAACCTAAAAAGTCGTTTGGGCACGGCTCTGGCTATGCGGACAAGCCGTGCAGCCGGATCACTGTCTATTCAGAAACCGCACTTGTTACGTGGCGTGAAACGCCGCGTTGAACGATTAACATTGTGTCTTTTTGTCAGGGGTGGCCAAATTGAATACAGAAAATGCAGGTGATGTCTCGACATTTCAGCACGACACGCAACCCGTGACGGGGAGTGGCCGTCATCCCCGCTTTCGTGGACTTATTTCATGCCTGTGTTGCGCTCTGGCCTCTGTGCTTATTAATTGCGCCTTGATTCCCGGACCCATCGGGTGCGGGATTACTGTCAATGCTCATTCAGATCCTGGGACCGCCCCACCGACTACTCCTCCGACCGCTCCTCCAGCCGATCCTACAGTCACACTGACTTCAATCAATCCTCAATCGGGCAGTACTGCTGGAGGAACTTCGGTGACCCTTACGGGAAGCAACTTCGTTGCCGGAGCAACAGTCAACTTTGACAGCAGCCCTGCTACGAATGTGACCGTGGTAAATGCCTCGACCATCACTGCTGTTACGCCGCCTCATCCTGCGGGCCAAGCCAACGTAACGTTAGCGGAGCCAGACGGTCAGAGCGCTACGCTCGTCGGTACGGTCAGTCCATTATTGAACCCCGGATTTGAATCAGGCGCGGTCAACTGGGTTCAGGCTGGGTCCGGAGGAACAGTCACAATCGCTAATAATTCCGCCAACGCTCACAGCGGCAATTACTATGCCGAATTGAGCGCGCCGGTTGCCGGCGCGCATGCCGTTCTGTATGCAGCCGACGCAAGCAACAAAGCGTTATATGTTCCTGTTAATCCAGGCGACGTCATCATGTATGGCGGCTGGGGCTATTACGTATCCGGTGATGCAAAGGCGCGCTGGGGCATTGAGGTCTCAGACAGTAATAAGGCGAATCCTATTTATGTGTCCGCCCCTCCATTCAACGTAAAAACATCGTCGTGGACCGAGTTTCAGAATAGCTATACGGTGCCGGCCGGCATGTCCTTTGTCCGCCTTTATTGCGAGGTTGGCTCCGGCACTGTCCCCGCCGTGGACCGCTTCGACGACGCTTTTCTAGGACGGGTCATTCCTGGCGGTGGATTCAACTATGTTGCGCCGCTCGCTCCGCCCGTCATCAGCTCAATTTCGCCAACCCAGGGATCAAGCAGCGGCGGTGACACCGTCACCATTTCAGGCTCCAACTTCGCCTCTGGAGCGAAGGTTACATTTGGCGGCGCAGCCGCGACTGCCACGGTTGTCAACAGCACCACAATTCGCGTGACCACACCCGCGTCTGCCCCAGGTTCGGCAGACGTCGTCGTGACAAATTCAGATGGGCACAGCTCCACGCTGGCGAGCCTACTGCATAACCAGTCGTTTGAATCAGGGCTTACTTACTGGCAGTCTTCTGGTTCAGGTGGCACGGTTAGCCTGGGGACAACCACTGCGAACGCGCACATAGGCACACACTATCTTCAATTGGCCTCAACCGGAGGAACGAGTCATCCAGTCGTATATGCGTCTGCCGCCAATGGATCTGCGCTTTACTTTCCTGTGACCCCGTTACAGACGGTCAGCTTCGGCGGCTATGCATATCTCGTTTCCGGAAGCTCGAATGTTCGCTGGGGTCTGGAGATTACTGATGCCAACAAGGCCAATCCGACCTATGTATCTGCTCCGCCCTACAGCGCTTATGAGCCTTACTGGGTGTCGGAGCAAGGCTCCTATACCGTTCCTACCGGTAAGAGCTTTGTGCGGCTCTATGCCGAAGTAGGGTTTGGTAGCACTGCGACTACCGCGCGTTTTGATGACGCATTTCTTCAGGTCGGCTCCGGTAACTCCAGCGGCTTCACGTTCCTGGCTCCTCCCATTATTACCTCTGTGTCGCCCAACTGGGGTGCTCCGGCCGGCGGAACAACGCGCACGATTTACGGGACCGGCTTCCGGACAGGGGCCACGGTTTCATTTGGCAATCTCGCCGCCTCAAATGTTCAAGTTGTCAGCGCGAATGCGATTGAAGCCTTCGCCCCGGCGCAGGGTGCTGCAACCGTAAACGTCACGGTAGATCAAAGCACACAGTCTAATTCACTCCCAAATGCGTACACATATAAAGTCCCGCCTGCGCCACCGGCAGCGATGCTGGGACTGAAACACATCATCTACGAGCTGCAAGAGAACCGTTCCTTCGACCAGTATTTTGGCCTGATGGATGAATATCGTGCGACGAAAGGCATCAATGACAACGCTGTTGAAGAGCGCAACAACAGCATCAAACTTCCGGATATATCCGGGCAGCTCGTCGCTCCATTTCATTCCCAGACAGGCTGCCAGGAAAACCTTCCACCGAGTTGGAATGCTTTGCACTACGACTACGACGGAGGGAAGATGGACTTCTTTATGAAGTCAGGAAACGCCTTGGGCAATTCCACATATGACCCTAATGGTCACCGCGCCATCGCATATTTTGATTCGACCGATCTACCGTATTACTACAGCCTGGCGTTTCAGTTTGCTACGAGCGATCGATGGTTCTCTCCAATGCTTGGTCCTACTGATTCAAACCGGATGTATACCTATGGGGCCACCTCTTTGGGATGGGTCGCAACACCACATCCACCAACCGGCGGGTTTCCGAACCTCACCATCTTCGACCTATTGGATCAGGCGGGTATTTCATGGAAGTACTATTACCAGTTTACTTCGCCTCTGCATATCACTTACTGGTCCATTTATCAGAAGGACCCTGGAAAGTTCGTTCCCATTTCTAACTACTTTAATGATGTGAAAAGTGAAAGCACTTTCCCATCTGTAGTGTTCATCGAAGAGGGCGAATACGATGAGCATCCGGAACCTAACGCTGGCACAAATGGTCGCACCGAAAACGTCCAACAGGGCGCAACTGTCGTCAAGTCATTCATTGATGCTCTCATGCAAAGTCCGACTTGGAAGACATCAGCGTTCATCCTGACTTGGGACGAGGGTGGCGGTCTTTACGATCATGTTGCCCCTCCGGCGATAACACAGCCCGACGGAATTCCGCCCCTCATTACCCTTGGGCAGGATGCGCCCGGACTATTCAACATGGCTGGGGAACGGCTGCCTGTTGTCGTGGTTTCGCCGTGGACAATTCCGCATTTCGTCTCCCATGTAGCTCGTGATCATACGGCGATTCTCAAGTTCATCGAGACGCGCTTCAGCCTCCCGCCGCTGACTTCGCGTGACGATGCAAGCGACAACATGACAGAGTTCTTTAATTTCTCGTCGCCGTCTTATCTCACTCCGCCCACGTTGCCGGCGCAGCCCACTTCTGATTCGTGCAATCTGGGGCTGGAGGCTACGCCTGGCCCGTAGTCTCAGATAGCAAGCCAGACGGGAGATGGCGTATTTATAGGACCTCATCATGGAGAAACAATGGCCTTCAATCCAGTGGAAAATGCCATAACACAGAGCAGAAGACAATTCTTGTTGACACTTTCCGGGGTAGCTGCAGGCGCTATGTCGAACGCTCTGCAACCTCACTTGAAAGCGGTCTTCGCCGCCGAGAATCGTCTGCGGGATCTCGCCGCAGAGAAGGGGTTGATCTACGGTTGTGCGGCCACTCAGGACTTTCTGCAGAGCGACCCGCAATTTGCTCAGCTTGTAGCGGATCAATGCGGGCTTCTGGTGCCGGAAAATGCGCTGAATTGGAAATATGCCGAGCCGAGCTCCGGCCAGTTTGACTTTCACCTCGGCGACTGGATGATGAACTTTGCCAAAGAGCACGCCATGAAGTTTGGCGGGGCCAGTCTGGTATGGAACCAGGCGCAGCCGCCGTGGATCAGCAGCCTGACCCAGCAAAACGCCAGACAAGTGATGCTGGATCGCGTCACACGCACGATCAGTCACTATCGCGGGCGGGCGTTCTCCTGGGCCGTAGTCAACGAAGCAACAGCTTTTCGCGGCACGGGAGCGGATTTGAAGGACACTCCCTTTCTGCATCTGGTAGGGCCGGATTATATTCCGGCATCGTTCCGGGCCGCTGCGGAAGCCGATCCCGCAGCGCTGCTCATCTACAACGAAAACCGCCTCGAATACGATGATCCCGATGGCAATTACCGGCGCGCTACAGTGCTGAAACTACTGAAAGGCTTCATCGCAAACAAGGTCCCGATTGGCGCTTTAGGAATTCAATCCCACCTGCGCACCGGGGGCGCGCCTTTCAGCGGCAGCAAGCTGAAAGATTTTCTTGGCCGCGTCAGCGACCTCGGCCTGAAGATCGTGGTGTCTGAGCTGGATGTGACGGAAAAGGGGCCCGAAACAAAACTTGCCGATCGCGACCAGGCCGTCGCGCAGGAAATCGATCGTTATCTGGGTGTAGTGTTGCAGGAAAAGTCAGTGGTTTACGTAGTTACCTGGGGCCTGACCGCACGCTATAGTTGGCTGACAAATTATGCGCCAAGGCCGGACGGTCAGCATGTGCGTCCATTGCCTTATGATTCGGACCTCCGTCCGACGCAGGCTTGGCAGGCTCTGGCAACGGCTTTCGAACGAGCCCCCCAACGCTGATCTTCTCTGACTGAAAGGAGTGTCTGCATTGTGAGCCTAAAGCAGATCTATGCCGCGATTTATAAGCCGTTCTTTAAGAAATTTCGATCGGAGCGGCTACGGTACATGTGCGAAATTTGCGGTATCTCGGAAAATAGTAGGGTCCTGGATGTAGGTGGAAGTTACTACACATTCTGGGTGTACTGCCCAATAAAGCCCCGAGTGACGCTCCTCAACCCGAAGGCCTCCTGGTTGGAATGTGATGAGCCTACGTTTTCTACGATGATCGGAGACGGCCGAGCTCTTCCGTTTGAGAACAACAGCTTCGATATAGTAGTGAGCAACTCGGTCATTGAGCATTTAGGAGAATGGCGGCAACAGAAAGTCTTCGCTGAGGAGATCAGAAGAGTAGGGCGCAATTACTGGGTGCAGACGCCTAATCGAAGGTTCTTCATTGAGCCTCACTTCCTTGCGCCTCTCATTCATTTTCTTCCGAAGAGGTACAGAAAACTCCTTGCCCGCTACTTCACTGTATGGGGTCTTACAATCAAGCCGACTCCCAGGCAAGTGGATGAAATGGTAGAGGAGATCAGCCTGCTGAACAGACCTGAAGTAGAAAGGCTTTTCCCAGACGCCAGAATCATCTGCGAAAAGTGGTGCGGGATGACAAAGTCGATTATTGCTTGCAGACTTCAGTCGTAAGTCCGCTGAGTAACAGTCAGCAAAAGTTTTTGCAATTCAGATCACAGCTTCAAAGTGGTTTACCTGGAGCTGAATCGCAGCTTGAACGTCTGAGGTGAGGCGCAGTGGAATCCATTGTGCAAAGAGCAAACGATCTATATCTATTTCGCGAACTTTCGCGGCTTGGTCCGGAGGCGCTTTTGCATGCTGCGGGCCTGACGCCCGCTCAGGCGCAATCACGAGTGCACGTGCGGGCCCTCAAACGGCCGGGCATTCATCCTGTCGGCGTCGTGCACATGACCGATGGCTTGGTGAAGCTATGCCTTTTTGCCAAGGTCCAGAAAGCGGATTACTGCGGTGCCCAGAATCTAGAGCGTGAGTTGCATTATCTCTCAAGTGTGTCGCCGCGAATTACTGCCGAGAACCCGGCACTCCGGTCGCCTATTCCGGTTGTCTATTACCCAGAGCAGCGTCTGCTGCTTATGGAATTTGTTCCTGGGCACTCGCTTAAACACCACCTGTTCGACCTAAAGTTCACTATTGGCAGGAGCGACAGGCATGATCTTACCGAACTGCTCTTGAATGCTGGTCGCTGGTTGGGGAGCTTCCATAGACTGACGCTCCAGAGTACTTGTGGCAATCCTCTGGAATGGGTCTTGCAGGAATTTGAAAGCAAGCGAACGCAGGAAGCCTTTCTCTACTATTCACAAAAATATTTCTATGACGAGATGCTGTCTATCTTAAAGAGATATCTCGATCAAAACCCGAACTTTCGACGTACCCTATGCAATGTGCACGGTGAATTCACGCCTATCCACGTGATGGTTGCTGATGACGCGATTTACGTGATTGACTTTGGAAATAGTCGTCTAGGTTATCCCTATGAAGATGTCGGTATGTTTGCAAGCTTTTACGATCGACTTCTACCCTGGCGCAGGCTTGCAGGCTCAATGCGTATCGGACTGCAAATGCAGAAGGAACTATTTCTTCGTGGGTACTTCGAGCAAGGGCCTTCGGCTTTTAACGAATCTGACCGAGCGATTATGCGATGGGTGCGGCTCATCTCGTTCGGTCGCATGCTGAACGCTGGACAAGACAGTTCCACTGGATGGGGAAAGTGGATGTATTCGCGTCTGACTCTAAGAGCGCTGCATAAGAGGTTTGCAACTCTCTGCGGTACTGAACTTGCAGCACTGAGAGAACTACGTCCGGATACCTTCAACGAAGATTCTTTTGTTGACCATTCTGCTTGCGGCTAGCTCTCTTATCAATGCCAGGCGCTCGACAGGTCAGTTAGAACTGTTCATTACCCATCATTATCTCTAATCGGTTTTGATCGGAACTCGGGTGAACTGTGGATCAGTGAGTCCCCCACGTCCCTTGTGCGGCTTTATCTTCTGCATGGCCGTTCTATTCTGCTCAATTGACGGACCCGTTGCCTACACAAACCCGTGAGATTTCTTCCAGTATCAGCACGCTCATTCACTAAAACATAGA
>NZ_DASQIX010000067.1:0-24033 GCF_035631355.1 Alloacidobacterium sp. | reverse complement strand
TGTTGGGCGGGGCAAAGCTGGGGAAGTAAGTCTCCCGCCATTTGCGCTAATGGTGAGACTCCAGCCTGGAAGATCACAGCAACCGAAGAAACTAGGGGTTTTGCACGAAATGTCTGTCATTCTTGAAAGTCTGCCGGTTGGTCAGAAAGTCGGTATCGCCTTTTCCGGCGGCCTTGATACCAGCGCCGCGCTTCACTGGATGAAGCAGAAAGGCGCGGCGCCCTACGCCTACACCGCCAATCTCGGTCAGCCAGACGAAACCGATTACGACGCCATCCCCCGCAAGGCCCTTGAGTACGGCGCGGAGAATGCGCGGCTGATCGATTGCCGAGGGCCGCTGGTTCGCGAAGGCATCGCCGCATTGCAGTCCGGGGCATTCCACATCTCGACGGCTGGTGTCACCTACTTCAACACCACGCCTCTTGGACGCGCAGTTACCGGCACCATGCTGGTCACAGCCATGAAAGAAGATGGCGTCAACATCTGGGGCGATGGCTCGACCTTCAAGGGTAATGACATCGAGCGCTTCTATCGCTATGGATTGCTTGTCAATCCCGATCTGCAGGTCTATAAACCCTGGCTCGACCCGCTCTTCATCGATGAGCTTGGCGGCCGCGCCGAGATGTCCGCCTTCCTGCAGAAGTCCGGCTTCGGCTATAAGATGTCGGCTGAGAAGGCCTACTCGACCGACTCCAATCTCCTCGGCGCAACGCACGAAGCCAAGGACCTCGAACAGCTTTCGAGCAGCATCCGCATCGTCGAGCCCATCATGGGAACCGCCTTCTGGCGTGACGATATGGATGTCAGTCGCGAAGAGGTGACGGTCCGCTTCGAACAGGGTTTCCCTGTCGCGCTGAACGGTAATGCATTCTCCAGCCCGGTCGAGCTGTTGCTCGAAGCCAACCGCATCGGCGGACGTCACGGTCTGGGCATGAGCGACCAGATTGAGAACCGCATTATCGAAGCCAAGAGCCGCGGCATATATGAAGCTCCGGGCATGGCCCTGCTGTTCATCGCCTATGAACGTCTCATCACCGGCATTCACAACGAGGACACCATCGAGCAGTACCGCGAGAACGGCCGCAGGCTGGGCCGCCTGCTCTACCAGGGACGCTGGTTCGATCCCCAGGCCATCATGCTCCGCGAGTCGGCACAGCGCTGGGTGGCAAGCGCCATCACCGGAGAGGTCACGCTCGAGCTGCGCCGCGGCAACGACTATTCGATTCTGAATACTGAGTCGCCTAACCTCACCTTTGCGCCCGAACGTCTCAGCATGGAGAAGACCGAGTCGGCCTTTTCTCCGCGCGACCGCATCGGTCAGCTCACCATGCGCAATCTCGACATCACCGACACCCGCGCCAAGCTGATGACATACGCGCAGACCGGCCTCATCACACTGAGTCACGGCTCGGAAATGCCGCAACTGAACGGAGAATCGAAAAACAGGGGAACGAAGAACGGGAGCAAAACGAAAGGCGCGGAAAACCAATGAGCGAACCGCTCGGCAAAATGTGGTCTGGCCGCTTCCGCGAGCCGCTCGATGTGGCGTTTGAAGCGTGGCAGCGGTCATTTCCCTTCGACTGGCGACTGCTGCCGCAGGAGATTGCGGCCAGCAAGGCGCATGCGCGCATGATCGCGGCAGCCGGCATTCTCACGGAGAATGAGCTGGCGGTCATGCTGCGCGGTCTGGATGCGGTCATCTCGTCAGAGATGGATCGCGCTGCGAAAGGCCATGGCCGGGCAGCTCCGGCGATGGTTGCATCCTCTCCAGCGGAAGATGTACATCATTTCGTCGAACTTGAGTTGACGCAGCAGATCGGCGAGCTTGCGTTAAAGCTGCACACAGGCCGCAGCCGCAACGAGCAAATTGCTACCGACATGCGGCTCTTCGTCCGCGACGCCATTGATGCAACGCTGAACAAACTGCAGGCGTGGATGAAGGCGCTCATCGACCAAGCAAGAAAAGCTGGCGATGCGGCGATGCCGAGCTACACTCACCTCCAACGCGCGGAGCCGGTGCTGGTCGCGCATTGGCTGCTGGCCTATGTCAGCATGATCGAGCGCGATTATTCACGTTTTGTCGATGCTCGCAAGCGGCTCAATCTTTGCCCGCTCGGCTCCGGCGCAGTAGCGGGGGCTACGTTAGCTCTCGACCGCAGGATCGCGGCAGATGTGTTGGGCTTCGACGGACCTACGCCGAACAGCATGGATGCTACCAGCGACCGCGATTTTGCGCTCGAGTTTACGCAGGCCGCGTCGGTGCTCGGCATCCACATCTCGCGCTTTGCCGAAGAGCTGACGCTGTATTCGACCGCGGAGTTCGGGTTTCTTGATCTGCCAGAAACGTTCTCAACCGGATCGAGTGCGATGCCGCAGAAAAAGAACCCCGACCTCACAGAACTGGCACGTGGCAAGAGTGGCCGGCTTCTCGGATCGGTTGTCACGCTTTCTACTTTGATCAAGGGGCTTCCCCTTGCCTACAACAAGGACTTGCAGGAGGGACAGGAGCCGGTCTTCGATACGGTGGATACACTCGACGGCATTCTGCAGGTGCTTCCCGGGTTTACGGCCGCTTTGCGCTTCCGCTTTGATCGGATGCAGGCGGCGGCTGAATCCGGCTTTCTGAACGCGATGGCCGCTGCAACCTATCTCGTGCATAAGGGAGTTCCCTTTCGTAAAGCGCACGAAAAGGTCGGTAATGCCGTGCGTTATTGTGTGGACAAAGGTTGCGAGTTAGGCGACCTCACACTCGACGAGTTGAAACAGTTTGGTGCGGAATTTGAAGACGACTTCTTCGCCGACGTCACTTTGAAGGCGACGCTCGATTGCCACGACGTGATCGGCGGCACAGCCATGCGGCAGGTCAAAGTGGCGCTCGCTGCTGCGAAAGAGCGTCTGGCGGCGCTATCAGGAGCGGTCCATGCTGGTGCGTAAGGCGCGCCTTCAGGACGCGACCAACATTTACGAGCTGGTCAACAGCCTTTCGCACGACGGCACGCTGCTACGCCGCGCCTTCGCAGAAATCTGCGAGAACGTCCGCGACTTCACCATTGCCGAAAGCGATTCGGGCGTCTTTCTTGGCTGCGGCGCGCTGCATCTCTACGGGCCCCATCTGGCCGAGGTGCGGTCGATTGTTGTGCGCCCGGAGGCCAAAGGCCAAGGCGCAGGCGCCAATCTGTTGAGCGCGCTGCTCGATGAGGCCGAAGACCACGGCGTGGGGTGCGTGTGCCTCTTCACGCGCATCCCTGACTTCTTCTTCCGCTATGGCTTTCGCGTCGTCGAAGACCGCGCGGCGCTCCCGGACAAGATCTTCAAGGACTGCCAGAACTGCCCGCGTCTCTACCGCTGCGACGAGGTTGCGATGGCTCGCGGCCAAGTGCCCCGGGTCTCAATACTCGGGCCTCGCATCGAGGCTGAACAACTGGTTCGTCTGTCGGTCTAGATGATTTACGCCATTCTCTCTCTCCTTGCGATAGACTGCACTTGGTTCGTCCGATGGACTGGAAGGTTGCACTTGCGATTGGCTCCTGTGCGCTGCTCGGGCTGCGTCATGGGTTTGACTACGACCACCTGGCCGCAATCTCTGACATTACGGCTGTGCAGCGGTCAGGCAGGCAGGGCGTGCGGCTCGGTGTTCTATACGCGCTTGGACATGCCTGCACGGTGGTGGCGCTGGGCGTTCTGGTTATCCTCCTTCACATTTCCCTGCCCTCGCGGCTGGACGCTTGGGCGGAGCGGTTGATCGGTCTCACCCTGATCGTGCTTGGGATTCTGGTTGTCGCCAACCTCGTCCGGCATTCAAAGTCGCACCACACTCATTCTCATGAACTGATCCAAAGCCGCTGGGCGCTGCTCATCAACGGTTCGCGCCATGCCGTATGGCGGGTCCGGCGCACGTTCCGCAAAGACGTTCCTGAACCGGAGCCGTTTACGTGGAACTACAACGGTGGCTCGGTCTTCGGCATTGGCGTGCTGCACGGTCTCGGTGCAGAGACCCCGACCCAACTGATGCTCTTTCTGCTGGCGGCTAGTCTGGGCGGCACCCTCCTTGGGTTTCTGGGCCTGCTTGCTTTCGCCGTCGGACTGATTACGATGAACACCCTGATGACGGCGACATTGAGCGGACTCTACAGCAAGGGACTGCGCCGCCGGTGGTTCTATCAGTCGCTATCGGCAGCCGGCGCTGTGTACAGCCTTGTTATCGGGTGCATCTTCCTTTTCGGAGCCTCAGACCGCCTTCCGCCGCTCAGCTAACGCCACCCCCTTGTGAGTAGATCCATGATTCCATTGCGGTTTCGTTTTAGCGCGGCAAAATATTGATGCGCCGTGGCTTCGGAGTAAATTCCTGAAATCAAAAGGGCTGGTCAGAAGCACCTTTATCAGGTGTGTCTAATCAGCCCTACAGTTTCATTTTATACGTGATGTCAAGCACCGGAACCGGCTAAAGAGGCTGAACAAAAACTCCCCTACGCGAAGGTTCCATTACATCAGGGGCTAAAGCCCTAATGTATTTCGAGTCACTTACGGCATGGCTGAAGCCATGCCCTTGCGAACCAGTGCGCTTTCACAGCCATTCTTCGAGTTTTCCGCAGCCAAAAAGCCGCGAGGATGTTGTGGTTCTAAAGAGTCACGACAGTTATTGCACCGTGAGGCTCACCGTCGCCGTATTGTTGGCCAGGTTGGGATCGAATGTGTCTGACATGGTGGCGGCGTTTTCTGTGATGACGGTGCCTGCGGGCGCGGTCACCTTCACCGTCAGGCGCACTGTCCACGTCGTGTTCGGAGCCATACTGGCATTTTCGTGGCAGACGATCTGCCCTGTTCCCTGATAGGGAGGCGTCGTACACGTGCCCAGTCCCGGCGTGCCGGAGATTCGGATGTAGTCGAAGGTTGTGCCTTCGGGAACCTGCGTGTTCAGCACTTCGTGAACAGCGTTATTGAGGCCAAAGTTCCAGACTGGGAAAGCATAGGTGAGCAGGTCGCCCTGATGGACCGTCGTCGGAGTTGGGAATATGCGCAAGAACAGATCAGCTTCCGGAGGGCCCGGCGCGAATGCGTAAAGCTTACCCGCAAATGTGTCGACATAAACCACACCATCCACCACTGCGGGCGAGGACAAAACTGCCGAGCCAATGTTATCACTCCACAGCTTGGCGCCGGTGCTGGCGTTCAAAGCATACACGGTGCCGTCTGATAGCTGGTCGAAGCTCCCGACATAGACCACACCATTCGCCACAGCTGGCGAGGAACGCACACTTATATCGGTGGTAAAGCTCCATAGTTTGGTGCCAGTGCTGGCGTTCAGCGCGTACAGGTTGGAATCGATGGAACCAACATAAACCACACCATTCGCCACAGCCGGCGAGGAGTCTATGCTACTACCGGCCACGCCCTCAAAGCTCCACAGTTTGGCACCGGTGCTGGCGTTCAGCGCGTACACGATATTGTTGTCCGAGCCGACATAAACCACTCCGTTCGCTACTGCGGGTGAGGACCCTATGCTCGCTCCAGTAGTGAAGCTCCACAGCTCGGCGCCGGTGTTGGCATTCAGTGCATACACATTGCCGTCGTTCGAGCCGACATAGACCACCCCATTCGCCACTGCGGGTGAGGAAAACAGATCTCCTCCAGTGGCAGAACTCCACAGTTCGGCGCCGGTAGTGGCGTTCAGCGCATACAGCTTGCCGTCGCCCGAGTCCGGGCCGATATAAACCACCCCATTCGCCACCGTGGGCGAGGAAATCACCTCGCCGCCGGTCGCAAAGCTCCACAACTTGGTTCCGGTGCTGGCATTCAACGCATACAAGTTGTTGTCTAAGGAACCGAAATAGACCACTCCGTTCGTCACAGCTGGCGAGGAAATCACCTCGCCGCCGGTCGTAAAGCTCCACAACTTGGCGCCGGTAGTGGCGTTCAGCGCATACACGTTGCCGTTGCCCGAGCCGATGTAGGCCACCCCATTCACAACTGCGGGCGAGGACGAAATTGCTACAAAGGGTCCGTTGCCGATGTCAAAGCTCCACTTCAATTCCAGGGTGCTGACATTGTTGACGCCAAGCGCTGTCTCATATGGGTTCCACCGCTGCATGTTGTCTCTGTGAAACTGCGTCCAGTCGGCAGGTGAGGGGTTGGAGGTCTGCGCGGGCGCAGACTTGCTGGTTGTAAACAGCATCAGCCACAGCGGCGCGATGGCAAGCATCAAGGCCGGCACCCTTAAAGAAGCCGGGTGCTGATTCAGAGGAACGCAGATCGGGGATTTCATAGCAGAGCCTCCAGGGAATTTTTGAATTTGGGATAGGAGCGGAGACGGTGCGTGGAATGAAGGCGCTGGATTCGGCCTCCGGAACAGATGAGAGAGGCGGACGTCGTCGTTCCGGATCGGTACGACCAACGCCCACACTCTACTAGTTTCGCGCGGGAAAGAAGCATCACTTTATGCCTGCACTTACTGCACGGTGAGACTTACGGTTGCGGTGTTGTTCGCCATGTTTGGATCAGGTGTGTCCGCAAGGGTGGCGGCACTCTCGGTGATAACCGTCCCCGCAGGCGCCGTCACTTTGACCGTCAGACGCACCGTCCACGTCGTGTTGGGAGCCATGCCGTCACCCTCGTGACAGATAATCTGCCCCGTTCCTCCGTAGGGCGGATGCGTGCACGTGCCCAGTCCCGGAGTGCCGGAGATGCGGACATAGTCGAACGTGGTGCCTGCCGGCACCTGCAAGTTGCTCAGCACCTCGCCCTCGGCAACATCCGGACCGAGATTCCACACGGGAAAGGCAAAGGTGAGCAGGTCGCCCTGGTGGACTGTCGTGGCGGAGGGCTGGATCCGTAGAAAGAGATCGGCACTGCCACTGACCGGGGTGAAAGCATACACATAACCCTGTCCAGGATCGGAAGCTCCAGCGCCGATGTAAACCACCCCATCCACAACCGTGGGCGAGGAAATCAGGAACCCGCTGACGCCGTCGACGGCATGGCGCCACAGCTGGGCGCCTGTGCTGGCGTTCAGCGCATATACACTGTCGCCTCCAGCCAAATAGACCACCCCATTTGCCACTGCAGGCGAAGAATTCTCAAGAGGGCCTCCAGTGGCGAAGCTCCACAGCTTGGCGCCGGTGCTGGCGCTCAGCGCATACGCCATGCCATCAAAGCCCGAGCAGACATAAACCACCCCATTCGCCACGGCAACCGTGCCCTCATTGGGACCGACTTTACTGCTCCACAGCTGGGCGCCGGTGTTGGCGTTTAGTGCGTGCAGGGTGTTTTCCACGCTGCTGCTGCCGCTAATAAAGACCACCCCATTCGCCACGGCGGGTGAGGAGTACACCCCATTCGCGATGAGACTGCTCCACAGTTTGGCGCCTGTGCTGGCGTTCAGTGCGTACACGTAGCCATCATCGGCGCCGAAATAGACCACCCCATTGACCACTGCAGGGGGCGAAGCAGATAGAGCAGTAACAAAACTAACAATGCTGGTATACGTCCACAGCTCGGCGCCGGTGCTGGCGTTCAGCGCGCACAGGCTCTGGCCGCAGCCAATATAGACCACCCCATTGACCACTGCGGGCGAGAAGGCACCAGAGCCTCCATTGGCCTGTTTCCACAACAGTGCGCCGGTGCTCGCGTTCAGCGCATACACGTTGTCGTCTCCGGAGCCGAAATAGACCACCCCGTTGACCACTGCAGGCGAGGAGTTTACGAAACCTCCGGTTGTATACGTCCACAGCCTGGCACCGGTGCTGGCGTTCACCGCATACAGATTGTGGTCGTCGGAGCCGAAATAGACCACCCCATTCACGACTGCGGGCGAGGATTGTATATTCGACAGGGTGTAGTAGGGGCCGATCTTCCACTTCAACTGCAGGCTTTCCGCATTGCTGACGCCAAGCACTGTCTCATACGGGTTCCAGCGCTGCATGTTGTCTCTCAGGAACTGAGTCCAGTCCCCAGGTGACGATGTGGCCTGAGCGTGCGCAGACGTGTTAGCGGTGGCCAGCATCAGCCACAACGGCAAGATTACAAGCATCAAGCTCACAACATTCGTAACTGCATCATGCACATTTCTTTTCTGGGAAACGAAGCAATTCACAGGCTACCTCCACACAAAGAAGCTCGATTTAAATGGGCCTGCCGATCACTGCACTTTGAGGCTCACTGTCGCGGTGTTGTTGGCCATGTTCGGATCAAACGTGTCCGACATGGTGGCGGCACTCTCGGTGATCGTCGTTCCCGCAGGCGCTGTCACTTTTACCGTCAATCGAACCGTCCAGGTTGTGTTCGGAGCCATGCCGTCTCCCTCGTGACAGATAATCTGTCCTGTTCCTCCATAGGGCGGATGCGTACACGTGCCCAATCCCGGAGTGCCGGAGATGCGGACATAGTCGAACGTGGTGCCTGCCGGCACCTGCAAGTTGCTCAGCACCTCGCCTTCGGCAACTCCCGGACCAAGGTTCCACACTGGGAAGGCGAAGGTGAGCAGATCGCCCTGATGTACCGTCGTCGGAGTGGGTTCAATTCGCAGAAATAGATCGGCATTGCCCAGGCCGAAGGCCAAAACAGATCCGGACTCGAAATAAACCATCCCATTCACCACTACCGGCGAGGAGAGCGCAAAATTATTCAAGGGAAAGCTCCACAGTTCGGCGCCGGTGCCGGCGTTCAGTGCATACAGGTTTTTGCCGTCGATGGACGGATTGCCGCTGGCCTGGATATAGACCACCCCGTTCGCCACCGCGGGAGAAGAATCAAGTCCGCCCCCGGCCAAAAAGCTCCACAGCTGGGCGCCGGTGCTTGCGTTCAGCGCATAGAGAACGTGCCCGTCGGAGCCCAGATAGACCACCCCATTCGCCACTGCAGGTGCGCAGCTCATAAAAGGACCTGACGCGGCATTAAAACTCCACAGCCGGGCGCCGGTGCTGGCGTTGAGCGCATATATGGCGCCGCTGATGGAGGGTCCGGGACCGAAAGCGCCGATATAGACCACACCATTCGCCACTGCGGGAGAGCAAATATTGTCAAGGACCGACCCGCCGACGGGACTGCTCCACAGCCTGGTGCCGTTGGTGGCGTTCAGGGCATACATGTTGCCGTCGTCGGAGTTGACATACACCACCCCATTCGCGACTGCGGGCGAGGACAACACCTCTCCCCCTGTATTAGAGCTCCACAGCAGGGTGCCGGAGGTGGCGCTCAGGGCAAACACCTCGGCGCCGAGATTACTACCGATGCCGATATAAACCACACCATTCACTACTGCGGGTGAAGAAAAACTTACGTTGCCTCCTGTAACAAAGCTCCACAGCTTGGCGCCAGTGACGGCGTTCAGCGCCCACACGATGCCGCTGAGATTACTACCGGAGCCGACGTAAACCACACCATTCACCACTGCGGGTGAGGTACTTACAGGGCCTCCTGTAGCAAAGCTCCACAGTTTGGCGCCGGTATTGGCGTTCAGCGCGTACACGTTGTTGTCGTTGGATCCGACATAAACAACCCCACTCACCACCGCTGGTGAGGACAGCTGTTCTGTCGAGGGATCGCCGGTGTCGAATCTCCACTTCAACCCCAGGGTCTCGACATTGTTGACGCCAAGGACCGTCTCATAAGGGTTCCAGCGTTGCATGTTGTCTCTGAGAAATTGGGTCCAGTCCCCAGGTGAGGGGTTGGACGTCTGACCATACGCAGACGTGTTGACTGTGGCCAGCATCAGCCACAACGGCGCGATGGCAAGCAACTTTACCAATGTGAAAGAAGCAGTCTGCTTCCGATGAGCAATCGGGGATTTCATGGCGCAGCCTCCGGGGAAACCCTTTGTATCGGTAGTGGAGCGGGACGGCGCGCCGGTGGAGGCGGTTGGGTTCTGGCCTCGGACGAGCGAGCAGCGCGGACGTCGGCGTTCCGGGGTCAGTACGCCCAACGCCCAGCACTCTACTCCTCTACGGCTCGGGTAGCAAGAGCACTCACGATGTCCCAACAGGGCGACGCACTTATCGAACGAGATTGACCCCAGGAATAAGGGAAACGTAGTTAGCGACTGTTTTGACGCTTGGTGTGGTGCCCTTCAAAACAGCGACTTTTTCACCAACGTCTAAGGCCGGTGCTTCTACCCTTTGAGATCCACGCTTTGTACTGTTGAAAAGTCTGGCTTTGAAAAACAACCTCTCGGCGGCTAAAGCCGCACTCCTTTAGTTCTCTTACGGCACGGCTGAAGCCGTGCCCTTTCAAAACGAGACCCAAAAACGATTAGCCTACGACCCAAGCCCCTATTCCGCCCGTAGTGTCTGCATGGGGTCAATAGATGCCGCGCGACGCGCGGGGAGCCATCCGGCGAGGAGGGCACAGGCGAGCAGGACAAGAATTGCTCCGATGAAGGTGGCCAGGTCGAGCGGTTTGATTCCATAGAGCAGGCTTTCGAGGAAGCGCGTGAGCCAGAGTGATGCGGCAAGGCCGAGCGCAATTCCGGCTCCGGCGAGCAGCAAAGCGGAGCGCAGGATGCGGCGGAGCACTTCTTCCCGCGTTGCGCCGAGGGCCATGCGAATAGCGATTTCGCGCGTGCGCTCGCTGACGGTATAGGCGAGCACGCCGCCGATTCCGAGCAATGAGAGCAGCAAAGCGACAGCGGCGAAGCTGCTCAGTAAGACGGTATTAAAGCGGCGGGGCGCTTCTGTCGAAGAGACGACTTCATCCATTGTCTGGATATTTTCGAGGGCAAGGAGTGGGTCGAGCTGGTGCACAGTTTTCTGCAGGGCGGCTGCGAGCGCGGCGGGATCGCCAGCAGCGTTGAGGACGAGATGCAGGCTGCCGCGGACGCCGATTTCCTTCTGGACCGCAGGTTCATATTGGTGCTGGAATTGTACGAAAGGCTCATACATTTGCGGGTAGATGGCCTGATCGAGCGCGCCCTGGCGGGTATCGGCTACAACTCCTATGACTGTAATCCAGGGCCGGCCGCTGTTGGCGCTGCCGCCCATGCGGAAGCGTTTGCCGATGGGATCCTGGTTTGGCCATGCCTGCTGTGCCGTGCTCTGGCTGACGACAGCAGTGAGAGGCGCATCGGGCTGATCATCGGCTGCCGTAAAAAAGCGCCCGCGCAACAGGCGGATCTTCATAGCGTGGAAGTAATCACCCATGACGAAGTAGTTGGAGGCTGCCAGAAAACTGGGGCCGTCATGTCGAGCCACGTAGCCTTCCGGCTTGAAAGCGCGGTCAGAGCCAACACCGATGATTGGAATATTCGTGGAAGCGCCCGCTGTCCGCACCTGCGGCAGCGTTGAAAGCCTGCGCAGCAGCTCTGTGTAGAAGCCGTCTATCTGTGTCTGGATTGAATAGGTGTGTTCCGGCAGGGACAGCGATGCGGTGAGCACATGCTGCGGTGCAAAGCCGGGGTCGGTTTCGAGCATACGGGCGAAGCTTCGCACCAGCAGCCCCGCACCGACGAGCAGAGTGAGCGCAAGCGCGGCTTCTATGACAACGAAGACATTTCGCAGACGGTGCTGGCCGCGGCTGCTGCTCATGGAGTGGCCGCTGTCGCGCAAGGATTCGAGCACGTCGGCGCGCATGCTGGTGATGGCAGGGGCGAGCCCGCTGAGTATCCCGGTGATCGCAATGAGCGCAAAGGCGAGCAGCAGTACGGGCCAGCTGATGGAGATTTCCGCAATACGCGGCAGCGATGAGGGAAGAAGCACGGCGCCGAGCCGGACGGCCATGCCGGCAATCACTACACCTGCCAATCCGCCGAGAGCACTGAGAAGCAGGCTTTCTGTCAGCAACTGGCGCAGCATGACGCGGCGCGCTGCGCCGAGAGCGAGGCGCATGCCGAATTCGCGACGGCGTCCGGCGGCGCGAACGAGCAGCAGGTTCGCAAGATTAGCGCAAGCGATACAAAGCACGAAAAGAACGGCGCCGAGCAGAATTTGTAACAGCGGGCGGGCATTTTTCACTGTTTCTTCTTTGAGGGATGCGACGCGGCTGGTGAGATGGATGCCGAGCTCTGCCGGTATCTGCGCCTGAATGACGGCAACCATGCGGTTGAGATCAGATTGCGCCTGCGTAAGACCCACACCTGGTGTGAGGCGGGCGACGGCCCCAAACTGGAAGTTGTCGGTCTCTTCCTGTTTCTCATCGGTAGTAAAACTCATGGGCACCCAGAGATCGCGATGGCTGAGGCGTCCGGGATCGAGAGGAAATTCAAAATTGCGCGGCATGATGCCGATGATGGTGTAAGGGCGGCGGTCGAGATCGATGGTGCGACCGATGATTGTGGTATCGGAGTGGAAACGCGTGCTCCATAAGCCGTAGCCGATGATGGCGACGGGTGCGGCGTTGTCATCTTCGCTCTGGGTGAAATTGCGCCCCAGCATCGGCGTGACGCCAAGCAGCGGAAAGAGAGGCGCGGTGACACGTTCAGCGCGGGCATGGAACGGTTCGCCTGCTCCAGTCAACTCGAAAGCGGTTGAGGCGAATCCGCCGACAGCACTGAAGGCGCGGTTGTCGCGGGCAAACGAAATGACGTCCGGAGCGGGCAGATCGCCTTCGAAGTTGTGCTCGATGCCTTCATGCAGGCGGACGAGCTGTGCGGGATTCTGAAACGGAAGCGGGCGCAGGAGAACGGCTTCGACAATGGAGAAGACGGCGGTGACTCCGCCGATGGCGACGGCCAGCGTGAGGACGGCGGTCATGGTGAACCCGGGTGCTTTGCGAAGGCGTCGGAGTGCATGGCGAATGTCGGTGAGCATATTTGTAATCCTGATGGTTACGGATTGTTATCTAGTTGTGATCCCAGGTCTCAAAATCGAGACCTGGGGCACCCATTTTCGTGCTGCCGCCGAAAAACCGCAGGTCCCTCGACTTCGCTCGGGATGACAAATCAACAACAATCTCACTCCGCCCTCAGAGTATCTGCGGGTTGAATGCGGCTGATGCGCAGCGTGGGCAGGAAGCTGGCTACGATGGCGATCAGCGCGAGAACCAATACGACAGCGCCAAACGTGATCGGGTCGTAGGTCTTTACGCCGTAGATTTCGCTGGCCAGAGCGCGCATGGCCACAAATGAAAACCCGACGCCAGCGGCCAGGCCGATGCCTGCGGAGATGAGTCCGGAAGAGCCGACATGGACCATGGCCTCCTGAATGGTCGAGCCGAGGGCGATGCGGATGCCGATTTCGCGCGTGCGCTGCACGACGAGATTCGAAACCAACGAATAGATGCCGATGGCGGAAAGCACAAGCGCCAGCACGCCGAGGACAGTCAACAGGAGGACCTGGATGCGCTGCATCTGGAGCTCCTGATCGAGAATCTGCTGCATCGCGTAGAAGCCAGAGAACGGCAAGCCGGGGTCAGCATCGGCGAGTGCGTGCTGCATGGATTCTGTGAGGCCGGCGATGGGGCCGCCCGTGCGGACGATCCATGAAGGCTGGAACCAGACGTGTGCGCCGTTGACGACTCCCTGGGGCGTCTGCGTGTCAGCGAGATAAAAAACTGGTTCGTGAGAGATAGGCGCGTCCTGTTGCATGCCTGGTCGTTTGGCCACCTCAGAGACGACACCAACGATGGTGTAGGTTATGTTGTCCGAAAGCTTTTCGATGCCGAGCGTAAAGTGGCGGTCAATGGGCGAAGCCTCGCCATAAAACTGTTTGGCAAAGGACGTATTCACGACGGCAACAGGCTGTGATGTCGTAGTGTCGCTGTCCGTGAAGACGCGTCCGGCAAGTATAGGGATACGCAGCACGGAAAAGTAATCGGGCGTGATGTAAGCGAGGCTCGAGCCGGTTCCCTTTCCGGCATTTTCCCCATCCTTAATGGTGATGGGCCAGTTCAGGCCACGCTCATACGGCACGCTGAGGCCGACGGCGGCGTCTTTGACGCCAGGAATCTGGCGCATGGCTGCGACGCTTTTCTGAAGCAGCGACTGGAATGCTGCGGCGTCGTGGTAGCGAGCGTCATCGAGCGAAGCTTTCGCAGTCATGACGTTGGTGGGGTCGAAGCCCGCAGGCAATGTTTCAAGGTGGACGAGGGTGCGAACGAGCAACCCGGCGGCAGCGAGAAGGATGACGGTGAGCGCGACTTCGGCTCCGATGAGCCATTGGCGAGTGCGGCCTGTTCCACCGACTACGGCCTGGCTTCCGGCTGCGATGGAGGAGCGCAGATCGACGCGGCGAGTCTGCAGTGCGGGGAGCGCTCCGAAGAAGAGGCTGGTGATGAGCGATACGCCAAAAGTGAAGGCGAGCACTCGGGCATCGAGATGGAAGCCGCCTATGGGAATCATCCAGTCCGGCAGGAATCCACGCAACCCGCTGAGGATGAGCACGGCGAAAAACAGTCCAGCCCCCGCGCCAGCGAGCGCCAGCACCAGACTCTCAGTCCAGAGCTGGCGGAGCACGTCGAAACGAGTAGCTCCGAGAGCAAGCCGCGTGGCAATCTCCGGCGTGCGGCGCGAGATGCGGACGAGCGCGAGTCCGGCGAGGTTGGCGCAGGCGATGAGCAGGATGAAGCTGACGGCCAGCATCAGTGCGGAGACCTCATCGCGCATGTCGCCGGCAAGCTCGCGCTGCAACGGACGCGCGAAAATCCAGGCGTGGCCGTGATATTTCGTTTCGATTTCGGAAAAGAACGGCAGACGGACATGGCTGAGTTGCATATTGACCTGCTGCCAGGTCGCGCCGGGCTTAAGGCGAACCATGATGCCGCAGTTGTTACCGCCGCACTCGCCCATAGGTGCGGGCTGGAGCGGGGTAAAGAGGTCTGCCCCGGTTGGAGTAAGGGCATTTGAATTGACCGGAGTAATGCCGGCTTTCGGAAGTATACCGACGACGGTATACGGCTCGCCTTTGAGATCGATGGATTTGCCGATCAAGTTCGGATCGCCGTGAAAAGTTGACTGCCAGAGCGCATAACTGAGGACAACGACCGGCGGACCGTGCGGGACGTCTTCCTGTTCGCTGAAGCTGCGGCCGAGATAGAGCGGAATGCCGAGGACATCGAAATAGTGAGCGGAGACACGGGTTTCGTGGACATAGCGCACGGCGTTGCCGGCGTCGGCGCCTGCCTTGAGGTTGACTCCGCTGGTGCCTCCATAGGAAGCAAAGATGACGCCGGTGATGTTGTTCTTAAGAATCTGCCAACTCTCGCCGGTGAAGCTGTCATCATCGTCGTCGAAGGCTTTGCCGCTGCGTTGACTGGTGCCTTCCTGATGAACAACGAGAGAGGCGATGCGGTCGGGCTGAGGATATGGAAGGCGGCGCAGGATGAAGCCATCGACCATGCTGAAGACAGCAGTGTTGACCCCGATTCCCAGAGCCAGCGTGAGAATGACGGCCAGGGCGTAGGCGGGGTTCTTATAAAGCTGGCGACAGGCGAAACGGAGATCGTTCAGGAACACGCGGACACACTCCTGACTAAATACAGTAGCAGTTTGGGTGCCGGAGACTGGGCGGGTTAAGTTGCTGGGAAGACTGGTGATGAGCGCTTACTGCCGGGGTTGCTATTGTTCAGAATTGGAATGTGGTGTGCGGAAATGGACAGGGTCTGTACCCTGTCTAAGTCGCAACAACAGAATCCTTCGCTTCGCGAAGAATGACACTGTGCTGAGAAGGGTTTAGCCGCAGATTTCCAGGCCGTATCCCGGCGCCAAAGCAAGAAGGCGGTTGAGGGATGACGGGTCGTCTTTAGGAGGCTGGTTCACGGAGCCGGGCTGGCCGAGTTCGGCCCACATGCGCTCGAAGCCACCGGGTGAAAGCACAACCAGCATCTTGCCAGGGATCGCACCCACGTTCCTATAGGTGTGAGGAGTTCCTTTGGAAATGCGGACGAAGTCGCCGTCAGCAACATCGAAGACGCGGTCGCCGAGGATGATGGAAAATGCGCCTTCGACGATGTAAAGGCACTCGTCTTCTCTCTGGTGAATGTGCGGCGGCGGACCGTTACCGGGGAATGACTGGATTTCCGTGATGGAATAGGCGCCGGCCGTCTGTGCTGATGAAGTTTTGATGGAGTAGAAATCACCCAGCAGCCAGAAGCTCTCGCCCTGTCCCGTTTCAAGGACACTGCTTGCCGTGTTATCCAGGACGTTTTCGCTCATATCATCGAAACAGGGAGCAATCGTGTTCAACATTGTAGCCTGACTGAAGAAGCGAGAGTATCAAATTCATTTGCTCAACATGTGGTGGACGATATCAAGCCATTCGACTTCAGTTTCAATCCGGCAATGTGGTTTGCCAGCCTGCCGATACCAGTAGCCGGCGTTCGAAGCGTCGCCTTCCTTGCGATGCAGGTAAGCATGCACCCAGGCGGCATCCCGTGACTCGATATCCTGGGCAATCTGGTGAGCGCGGTTCCAGTCTCCCTTTGCCTCCCACCACAGCGCTTGTAGCAGAGGCGGCAGATTGGCAGGCGGCTTGTCACCTCTTAAAGTGCTGCGGAATTCATCAGGCTTCATGGGGATAAGTGTAATTCTTTGGCAATATTATGATGCGCGGGTGTGAACTAGGATTAAATAGGTCGCAGTTTGCGATATGATGAGATGGCAGGGCTTTATTCTTATTCGATTTGGCAGATTTTTGCTGCTGGAAGCGAACAAGTCTTGATGGCATTGAGTGAATTAAAGATCGGGCGGACGGCGGTGATTGAAGGATTGTTACTGCCGGATGAAATCCAGCACCATTTGATGCACATGGGTTTCATGCCAGAGACGCGGGTACAGGCTGTCCGGCGCGCCCCGGCCGGCGACCCGACGGTGTATGCGGTGGACGGGATGGAAGTGGCGCTGCGGCGGGAAACGGCGCGGTGGATTTCAGTGCGGGAACCTGAAGAAGGGTCACGATGAGCGATTGCTGCTCGACAGCGACGATTGAGATTGCGCCTGTTACGCGCGTCGCCGGAAAGATCCAGACGGTCGCACTGGTGGGCCCGCCAAACTCGGGCAAATCGACGCTCTTCAATCGTCTCACTGGGCTGCGGCAGAAAGTCGCCAACTATCCTGGCGTTACCGTTGAACAGCATTACGGCAAGATGAGCGGCGTTGATCGCGGCGATCTCACTCTGATTGACCTGCCGGGAATTTATAGCCTCAACACACATTCTGAAGACGCACGCGTGGCGGTTTCAGTGCTGCGCGGCGAAATGCCCGGTGCTCCGGCGCCGGATGCGGTGCTCCTTGTTCTTGATTCCCTGCACCTGCAGCGGCAGCTAATGCTGGCCGCGCCGATACTCTCGCTGGGTCTGCCGACGCTGGTGCTGCTGAACATGAGCGACCTGATGGAGACGCGCGGCGGCGAAGTGGACACGCTGGCGCTGGCGCGTGAACTGGGTGTACCGGTGGCAAAGATCAGCGCCACGCGCGGAACCGGGCTCGACTCCATTAAGCACTTCCTCGACCAGAAGAGCGGGATTGTAAAGGCGGTTGCGCCGAGGCTGGAGTTGCCGGTTGTGGGCAATCCGCGGTCCTATAGGCAGTGGGCCACGGGCATCAGCACGCGCACGAAGTATAAGGCGCCGATCTCGTCGGCATGGACGCACAAGCTGGACTCGATTTTGCTCGGACGCATCACCGGTCCGCTGCTGTTTCTTGTTGTTGTCTTTGGTGTTTTTCAGGTCGTGTTTTCAGTGGGTCTACCCATCAGCAACGCGAGCCAGGAATTCCTGAATGGCCTCGGCGCTAAAGTCGGACTTCTGCTGGGAAATGGCTGGATTGAATCGCTGCTGATTGACGGCGTATGGAAGGGCGTTTCCGCAGTCCTGGTTTTCCTGCCTCAGATACTTTTGCTGTTCCTGTTTATCGGGATTCTTGAGGATTCCGGTTACCTGGCTCGTGCTGCGCTGATCGCCGACCGCGTGATGCGGCCCATTGGCCTCAATGGCAAGGCGTTTATTCCTCTGCTTTCGGCGTATGCCTGCGCGGTGCCGGCCATCATGGCCGCTCGCACCATCGAAAACAAGCGCGACCGGCTGGCAACCGTTCTGGTCACACCGTTTATGACGTGCTCGGCGCGGCTGCCCATCTACATGCTGATGATTGCGGCGTTCATACCCAACAAGAAGCTGCTGGGCGACTTTTTTGGGCTGCAGGCCGCGGTCATGCTGGGCCTGTATGCGCTCGGGTTCCTGGCGGCGCTGATGACGGCGCGCATATTGAAGTCATCTCTTCTGAAGGCGTCGTCTGCGCCATTCATTCTGGAGCTGCCGCAGTACCGCGTGCCCACGCTGCGCTCACTGGGGCTGCGGCTCATCGATCGCGGCAAGGTCTTTACGCAGCAGGCAGGCACGGTGATTCTGTGCGTGATGATTGTGCTCTGGGTGCTGGGCCATGTTCCCTTCCACGCGGACCTGCCGCAGAGTGTGATTGGACACATTGGCCGTTGGATCGAGCCGATCATCAAGCCGCTGGGATTCAACTGGAAGATCGGCATTGGGCTGCTCAGCTCTGTGATTGCGCGCGAGGTAATTGTCGGCACTCTGGGCACTCTGTATGGGGCCGACCCGGCAACGCAGTCGCTGAACCTGCAAGCGGCCCTGCGGCATGACCTGACGCTCGGCGGCGCGATGGCGCTGGTTGTTTTCTTCGCCTTTGCCATGCAGTGCACATCAACGCTGGCGGTGGTAAGACGCGAGATGAATAGCTGGAAGTGGCCGCTGTTGCAATTCACCTACATGAGCGTGCTGGCATACCTCGGCGCGCTGGCGACCAACGTATTGGTTTCGCACTTTTTCTAAAACTTATCTCATAAATCAACAATGTTTTTCGGGTCGATCATTCTGAGCGTAATCACTTTCTTTATTTTGCCCGGAGGAAAGGTGCCTCGAAACGTCATTTCTGGATAGTCGGTGATACTACCCGAAACCTCCCCGACATCAAGACATGGCCCTTCGCGGTTCGTTCGTCAAATCGCACACCGCCTGAGCCTCGATGCCGGAGGTAAGCGGGGCGCAATCATGATCTTGGTTTACGATCGAGGCATGCGTGTCTCGGTCAATGTACAGACTGTTCACCCCCGCAAATTGGCTGCGGTGCGGTGCGAGGTCGCCCCAAGTGCAGTCAGCTCGGCGTGGGGGCCTGCTCTGGGTAAGGTCTGGGAGTTCATTCGCAGCCATCAGGGGCTACGGACTGACGGCCACAACATTTTCCTCTACCACCACCCGACGAAGCCGGGCGCGCCGATTCTGTGCGATTTTGGTGTCGAGGTCACGCGCACATTTGAAACTGAGGGCGAAGTGTACGCGACCGAAACACCGGGCGGCGAGGTTGCCGTCGCCGTCCACCGCGGCCCGTACAACCGCATGAACGAGGCACACGACGCGATCGGAAAATGGATGGCGGAGAATCGGAGGGTGTCCGCTGGCCACTCGTGGGAGATATACGGAGATCCGACGCCGGATCCGGCCGACACTGAGACGACGGTCGTGTACCTTTTGCGGTAGCGTTCGCGCACTTCAGGCGAGTGGCCAGCGGTACGGGAGTCAGCGAATTACTTCCGGATTGCCGGTCACCCGACCACAATCGGCGGAATCTTACTTCATCTGAGTCGTGCGTGAGGTTGCTCAGGGGGAACCGTTGACCCCGCAAAGCTGTTTCTCCAGCTTTCGACCGGACTCTGGCGAATTACTTTGGGTCGAATATAACGAAGTGAGCTGAGTGGCTGACGTACACGCGCTGAAATAGCACGGTAGCCAATATCCCGTCCTCCTCACGATCTGGAGCGTTCAGCGCAGCACTGGCCGGGGTCACGAAAGGAACCTTGCGAAGGACGCGGCTGCCAAGCTTCATGTCTTGCAGCGGCAAGACTGCAAACGCCCTCCGCGCATCGCCCACCTCTGGCCCCTGAAGTTTGGCCCGTTTCAATAATGGCTCTTCCAATTCCTTCTTGCCCGCATAGAGAATCGGGCCGTCACTGCCAGAATCGACCTGCAGCAGAATCGGCCGGATACCCGTGTCGGAGAGATGGACGGAAACAACGAGACGGTCGGAGAACGGCACGTCGTTCCCGGCATGTTCTGAGACCACAAGGGGAATCCGTTCGCCACGAAGCTCGCTCTGCATCCGGTTCGCCTCGTCGAGACAGAGCAATCCGCGGGGATAATCGATCAGCACATCGAAGTGCGCGAGAAAATTCTCCCCGAGCACACCCCGGATGCGCGGATCGGCCGCTTGAATCGGTCCGAGGTCCTGGACGACAGCCAGCGGCCTTGCCACGCTCTGCGTACCGGTTTCCAGGGAATCGAGAACCACGACGGAAGCCTGAATTACGGTTGTGGTGGCGACCAAGCCGACCTTGGCTTGCGACTTCACATGAAGCTGTGCGGCGAGCGCCGAATCGATGACGTTCAGTTGGCTGCCGGTGTCCACCATGAAGTCATACGGACCAGCCTGGTTGATTGTCACCGGAACAATGAGCAGCGCTCCGGCGACGAGACGCGGATGTTGGCCGGCGCTGTTCCCGGGGCAATGCGCTTCTGCCCGGCTGGAGATGGTTGTGATGGAGAATCCGGCGGCGAGAAGGAACAAGAACGATGCATGGAGCAGTGGTGATTTCATGTAGACCTCCGCTCGCGGGGTGCGAGCCGGAGGCGACATTGGCGGCTATATCTGGCTACCTCAATGGATCGGAGATAAAATGCGTATCAACGTTGTATGGAAAAGATGTTGATTGGCATAACTGCTGGCCATTGTTGAGCTTGAAGAATTGACGCTCACGGTGAAGCGCATTCAGCAAGGCCGGCTTGGGATTCCAGGAAGGCTTCCTCCATGCCTGAAACATGGTCACCGCTCCGGCTTGTACGATTCGGCGCCTTCGAGGCCGATCTGCGGACAGGAGAGCTGCGCAAGGATGGCGTAAGGCTGAAGTTCAGCGGTCAGCCGTTCCAGGTTCTTGCGATCCTGCTGGAACGACCGGGCGAGGTGGTCACGCGGGTGGAGTTGCAGAAGCGGCTTTGGCCGGACACCTTTGTCGATGTCGAGCGCAATCTCAACACCGCCGTCAATAAGATTCGCGAGGTTCTGGGCGACTCGGCCGAGACTCCGCGCTATGTGGAAACCGTTCCTCGCAGGGGATATCGATTCATCGGAGAGGTGGAAGCGCCGGTCCCGCCCGACGTTCCCGTCGTCACGGTCGAACCGGATCGGACCCCCCACCGGCGTCCCGCGTGGTTGAGAGTCAGCGCAGGCGTTCTCGCCATCTCAGTGGCTGGACTTGCAACCTTCGTTGTCTATCGGTGGCATCGCCAGCAGCAGCCTGGGGAACAGGCAGTCTTGAACGCCGTTCCCTTTACGGCTTTGCCCGGCAGGGCGATTCAGCCCGCTTTCTCTCCCGACGGCTCCAGAATCGCCTTCGCCTGGAACCCGGCTCCGGGGGAGGGCTTCGATCTATATGTGAAGGCCCTCGGAAGCGAAACTCTTCTCAGCCTGACGCATCATCCCTCGGGGTCTGTGAGCTCCGCATGGTCACCCGACGGTACACGGATCGCGTTTTCCCGCCGGGACGGCGCTGATTCGGGAATTTTCGTTGTCCCGGCGCTTGGCGGCCCGGAACAGAAGCTGCACTCCACCCAGAATCTTCGTTCGGAGATCAGTTGGTCGCCGGACGGGAAGTCGATCGCTTTCGCAGATGGGGCGCAAGAATACCATGCACGAATCTATCTACTTTCTTTGGAAACATTGGAGGCCAAGCCGATTCCTGTCAACCCAATGTGTGTCGGTGAAGGTATGCCGGTGTTCTCCCACAACGGGAAGTATCTGGCATACTGGTGTTACCCAAACGACGCAGATGGCGCACTGTACTTCTTCTCAGTTCCAGACGGAAAACCCACGATAATTGTGCCGCCCTTAAATAATCCATTCGGGCTGACATGGTCGGCTGACGACACGAAACTCATATATTCCAGCCAAGGGAACAAGTCGGCTGAGCTTAGTGAAGTCTGGGTTGCGAATGGTTCGCTGAAGCGGCTCGGTCTCGAGGGCATCTTGCCTTCTGCTTCTCTTAAAGGCGACAAACTTGCTTATGCCTCCGTTTCCTATCCCGTAGACCTCTGGCGCAGAGACATGCTTCATCCGGAAGCTCCACCTGTAAAAGTCTTCCCTTCTTCGCGTCCACAATTCGACGCGCAATACTCTCCAGACGGAAAGCGCATCGTATTTGCTTCCAGACGCTCGGGCTTGCAGGGCGTGTGGATCAGCGACGTGGACGGTAGCAACCTCGTGCAGATTTCAGAATCCAATAGTACGAGCGGGAGTCCGCAATGGTCACCTGAGGGGAAGAAGATCGCATTTGACTCCTCGCCCCAGGGCCGCTGGGAGATTTATGTTGCCGACGTGGCCGAAGGAAAGGCCCGAAAGCTGATGACAAATATTTCCCCCATTTTTCGGCCTAGCTGGTCCCGCGATGGAAAGTGGATTTATTTCGGTTCCGGCGAACCAGGCAGGGCAGGAGTCTATCGTTGCCCAGCCTCGGGCGGCGACGCCACTCTGCTCTCAAAATCAGAGGATATCCAGGGGCTCAATCCGCAGGAGTCTTTCGATGGGAAGACGGTCTATTTTGCAGTCGAGGGGCCGGGAGCAACGACCCTGAAAAAGCTGGCTCTGCCCGGGCAGTCCGGTACAGAATCAGAAGTTGATCACTCTCTTCGGGTATACGGGTCCCAGTTCTGGCTACTTTCTCCAGGTGGCATCTATTTTGTCCCTGCCAAATCGCCCAATTCCGTCCAATACTATGATTTTTCCAGCAGACGAATCCGAACAGTCTTTGAAGAGGACAAAGATCCCTTTAGCGGCCTTTCGGTTTCTCCGGATGGCCGCTGGATTCTCTATTCGAGAGTAGGCGAAGCGACCGGCGACATCATGCTCGTCGATCACTTTCACTAGCGTCGCTGCAATTTGGTTGAAGGTTGTACGCGTCTCGAAGGCCAGCGGAGCTTGAGTTCTGAATGGTTTGTCGCCTAACCGGAACTTATCTGGTGGGGCCAATTACCGGCCATACGGAAACCTGGTAAAGGCGCAAATCAGCTCTACCCTAGTTAACAGAAACTGAACTTCCTGTAGACTGTTTGCCATCTTCAATGCATTCGTCAACGAATGGAGATTTTATGACCTTGAACAAAAAGTCCGATGTGCATCGCCATACTTCAACCGGATCGCGGCAAGACCGCAAAATAGACCGCCCGTACGGGGCAAAACCGGTTACGGTAAAGAGCAAACCGGTGGCCGTGTCGGATGAGGTTAAGGCTAAGGAGATGCCCGCGAAGCCGGCGAAGTAGAGATTGAAGTCTGAATAATCAGAAATCGCGATGTCTGGCGGGAGTGCGTTCTCGCCGGTCGTGGCATCGCCGCGTGTGGCGCTTGTAGGTAATGCCCGGTCGGTCGACAAACCGGGCGGACCATACCAGTAGTAATCGTTCCAAACCACTCCTAATTTCCGGGTTGCCGATAATACAGACAGTACACGCCGAGCGTCGAGCGTTACCAGCAAGGGATCGCGACCTATCGCAACGTGCTCGCGTAAATACCGTCGCTCATTGAGGCTCCGAAAAAAATGCAGCGACCGCGGAAGGAGAAGTGATGACAAGAACCTTAACCGAGATTCTGCTCTTTACCTCCCTCGCGATCAATGCCGCCCTCTTGATCTTCATTGCGGGCGTTCTTCGCATGGTGATGAACGATATGGACCAATCCGAATTCAAGCAGTTTGTCGTGTCGCTGGTTCATCACTCGAAGAAGTCACCGTTCATGCTTACTGTGCTGAACATCCCTTTCCTCGGAGCAATCCCGTACTTCTACTTTTATCGTTTTGCAAACCGATGGCTCCTCGCTGGCCTCACTCTCTGGCTGGTTGCCGGGGCCCTCGGAAAGATGATGAAGCTTCGCATCTATCGAGCGGTGGAGATTGGCGACGCAACCAAGCTGAAAGAGCAGCGGCGTAAGTTGAATGCGGGAAATATGCTTCAGGCAATTCTGAACTCGCTAGCGGCTGTTCTTGCCCTGGTCCCGTTTGTCCGGTAGCGCCGGCCTTGAGTTCGGGAAACAGAACGGAAGAGGTTTCAGCATGTACCCAT
>NZ_DASQIX010000066.1:0-29975 GCF_035631355.1 Alloacidobacterium sp. | reverse complement strand
GTCCAATTTCCACAGCGAAAAGCAAAACTTATCGTCGATACAGGAGCGTCGGGCCTGTACATCAGCCGCGCACTGGCCGACGAGAACAGTTTCCAGCATGCGGTGGGCGACCCGCCTGACACCGTCCGCGTGGACAGCATTCATGTCGGGCAATTGGAGTTCCGCAATTGCATGGTGGGCGTGAGCGATGCACCATTTCCTGACAAAGGTGACGGTTTCATCAGCACCGATATTTTTGCTCCATATCTAATCACGCTCGCCTACCCGTTAGGCAAGCTGGAGCTCTCCCCATTGCCGTCATTGCCCGGCGCGCATGAAGATGCTTTGCCGATGGACCGATATATAGCGCCTGCGATGCAGGGTTACGCGCCTGTGTACCATCGGAACCAGTATTTGTTGGTTCCAGTCATGCTCAACAAGCGGGAACAGCGCCTGTTTGTGCTGGATTCCGGTATGCGGATGAGCACGATGACGCCGCAGGTGGCGCATCTGATTTCATCAACCAAGGTCAACTTCACGAATCCGATGCAGACGGTATCCGGCGGGACTGTGCAGCTTTACCGCGACAGCTTCGATTTTCAGTTTGCCAACCTGTCCCTGGACAATCAGGGGCATATTCTCGATTTCGACCCATCCGCAATCGATGACAATGCAGGCCTTCAGGTGGCTGGTATGATTGGATTCGATATGCTCCACACGCTTACGATTCATTTGGACTACCGCGATGGCCTGGTCAAATTTGATCAAACGGGATCGAACGGTCTGATACCTCGGATACCTTCGATTGCGGCTGTCAGTGCGCCCGCTGGTAATGTGGAGCAACAAGCAGATTGCAACCGCTATTTGAACCAAACTGGCGATCTGCCAAAGAATGTGACGATCGAAGCACAAATAGCAGGCTGGCTGGACTCGGCGCACGCAAAGCCAGGGCAGCAAGTGATGCTGAAAGTTGTTCATGAGTGGATCAGCGAGGATTGCAGGTTGCCCGCAGGCGCAATGCTCTATGGAAAAGTGCTGGAATCTTCAGCAGGCAAAACTGGCGGAGAACTGGCCGTCGCTTTCAATCAGGGAAACTGTTTCAACCAGAGCAAAAAAGACCTGTCGCTGCGAGTCATCGGAGTCGTCGGACCGTCGGGGGAACGTAAGGCGTTACATGATTCAATGCCGGCAGAGCTTCAGGATTCCGTGCACACGCGTACCGGCGGAGCAAGGAGCATTTCTGAGACCGCCGCCAGCATGGGATTAGAGGAGGATGAAAATCTGAACCATGGCGGACCGCCAAATACCATCCACCCCGGAATCGTCGTCGGCCTGAAGGGAATCAAGATGATTCCGGAAGCAGGACCGCAGTGCAGCGCGCTGATGACCAGCACTGCGCACAGTGTTCGTCTGGACACAGGCAGCGAATTTATCCTCACAATGGAGAAAAGCACTCCCTAAATCATCCGGGAATGGGCACGAATCAGGCGCATCAATGTTGTCTATGTTGTAATGAAGCTGTATAGCAGCCATGCCCAATCCAAATCTCCCGGAACCACAGTCCGCCCCTGATACCCCTGTCGAAAACAGCGAGTCGTTTGGCGAACTTCTTTCTCAGTTCGAGCAGAGCCATGCGCGCAAAAAAGAAGACGGCGCCGCGCAGCGCGAAGGCACGGTCATCAGCATCTCGCCGGAGTTCGTTTTTCTCGATATCGGATTGAAGATCGAAGGCGTGCTGCCTGTATCGCTGTTCCGCGAGAACGAACTGCCGAAGTCCGGAGACCGTCTTCCCATTTCCATTAAGGGACGCAATGAAGACGGCTATTACGATCTCTCCCTCTTCAAAATCGTGCAGCCCAAAGACTGGTCATCGCTCGAACGCGCCTTTGAAGAAAAGACGGCGATCACCGGAACCGTAACTGGCGCAATCAAAGGCGGCCTGTCCGTTGATGTCGGTGTGCGAGCGTTCATGCCGGCGTCACGCAGCGGTGTTCGCGATGCTGCGGAGATGGAAAAGCTCGTCGGGCAGGAGATCGTCTGCCGCATCATCAAGCTGGACGTTGCCGATGAAGACATAGTAGTCGACCGTCGCGCCGTGATCGAAGAGCAGGAGCAAGAACAGCGCGAGCAGCGTTACGCGCAGGTGCGGGAAGGAGATGTGGTGCAGGGTACGGTGTGCACTCTGGCTGACTACGGCGCTTTCATCGATCTTGGCGGCGTTGACGGCTTGCTGCACATAAGCGACATGTCATGGGCCCACGTCGCGAAGCCTGCGGATGTACTGTCCGAAGGCCAGCAAGTCGAAGTAAAAGTCCTCAAAATTGACCCCGATAAGAAGCGCATTTCACTCGGCTTGAAGCAACTTCAAAAGCATCCCTGGGACGACGCCGCGGAAAAATTCAAAACTGGAGACCGCGTTCGCGGCACAGTGACGCGCCTCGCCGATTTTGGCGCTTTTGTCGAATTGGAAGCAGGAATAGAGGGTCTGATCCATCTTTCCGAAATGTCCTGGGCAAAGAAAGTGCATAAGCCCAGCGACATCCTCAAGCCAGGCGATATCGTCGGAACGGTGATTCTCGGCGTAAACGCGGGCGAGCGCCGCATCTCACTGGGGCTGAAGCAGGCGCTGGGCGATCCCTGGGCCGATGCTGCGCGATGCTTTCCGGCAGGTTCGCAAATCGAAGGTCGGGTGACGAGCTTCACCAAATTTGGAGCATTTGTTCAACTGGCGGAAGGCGTGGAGGGCATGGTGCACGTCAGCGAAATCAGCGCAGACAAGCACATTCACCATCCCCAGGATGAGCTCCGCAAAGGCGAGATGGTAAAGGCGCTGGTGCTGGCTGTGGATGTGGAAAATCGCCAAATCCGTCTCAGCATGAAGCAACTTGTTCCTACGAGCCTCGATGAATACTTGGCCGAGCACAAAATCGGCGACGTGGTTTCGGGACGAGCCGTAAACTCCACCGAACCAATCCGCGTGGAGTTGGGCCAAGGCATTTACGGCTACTGCCAAGTAGCGAACATGACTCGGGCCGGTGAATCAAAATCCGAAGTCAAAGCAGATCTCGCGTCATTGAGCTCAATGTTGCAGGCGCGCTGGAAGAGCGGTGCTGCTTCAAGCGCTTCCAAGCCTGAAACTCTGCAAGCAGGGCAGATTCGCAGCTTTCGCATCACGCTGCTTGACGTCGGTGCAAAGCACATTGAACTGGAATTAGCCTGAGCGATTTTGAGGAGCGGACGTGCTTCTTGCCGACCCGTTTCTTCCAAGATGTGGGCGGCTCTGACTATTAACTTGGGTCCTGACGGTTCGAGTCAGTACTTCACGGGCCAATCTTCTTCAAATTCTAACTACGGGTGCACCTCAGTGACCTCACCTAAAAGGATGCAACGAACGATTCAACATCGTCGAGACCTGTCACTTCTGCCAGTTTGCTAACTCGGTTTATAGGCTTACCTTAACTCCGTCAGTAACTATTTGATTCTCATATTTCTGAGTTTGTCGGACTTGCTGTTGTATGAAGTCCTCCAGCAGCCGGGCTGGCTTAGGAATTTCTCTCGCGGGGAGCGTGTCTATGCACCTAAAGGAACAGCCTCACCGGTATCGGCCACGTATTGCAAATTCAAAACAATCTGAACAGGCAACATGGTTAGCGAAAAGCCCGCTCTGGAGCTTGGTCAATCTCGGGATATTTCTGTTTATCGCGCTCACCGGGTGTGGAAAAGAACAGGCGCCCCCCAAGCCAGGTCCTCCTGATGTTGAGGTGGCAAGCGTCATCCAGCAGAATGTGCCCGTTTTCGGTGAATGGGTAGCTCAACTGAACGGACCGGTGAATGCCGAGATCACTCCAAAAGTGCAGGGTTACCTGCTTCAGCAGAATTATCAGAATGGCTTCTTCGTCAAGAAAGGCCAACTCCTCTTTACGCTCGACCCACGCCAGTATGAGGCTGCCGTGGATCAGGCAAAGGCGGAGGTTGGTACCGCGGAAGCCAATCTTGCCAAGGCCGACAACGATGTTCAGCGGGATACTCCGCTGGCTGCCCAGAAGGCGATCGCACAGAGAGATCTCGATACTGATCTGACGACGCAGGAGGCGATGAGGTCGCAGCTGCAAGCTGCGAAGGCTAGCCTGGCAAACGCCGAGCTGAATCTCACCTGGACGAAAGTCTATTCGCCCATCGATGGCATCGCGGGGGTATCCAATTCGCAGATCGGTGATCTGGTAGGAACCACCACGAAAATGGTGACCGTTTCACAGGTGAATCCAATCTGGGCCTACTTTAATCCTAGCGAGAGTCTCTTTCTTAAGTTCGCGCCGCAGGTAACAGCATTCATTTCGGGCAAGCTTCCCAGGGGCACCCATCCGCAGATGCCGGTTGAATTGATCCAGGCGAATGATGTCCCATATACGTCGAGTGGCAAGATTATTTATGTGAATCGGCAGGTAGGGACCGGAACAGGCACCATCCAGATGGCTGCCGAGTTTCCTAATCCACAAGCTGTTCTGCGGCCGGGCGGATATGGCCGTATACGGATCAAGGTAAGTGACAACGAGAACGCATTGCTGGTGCCACAGCCGGCCGTCATTGAGGTGCAATCGGAGTACATGATCATTGTGCTCACTCCTGAAAACAAGGCGGTGTTTCGGCCTGTGAAGGTGGGAGATCGAGTTGGACCGAACTGGGTCATCACCGAGGGGTTGAAGCCTGATGACAAGGTCGTTGTTGAAGGCATTGAGAGGCTACAGATGGCCGCAGCGGCAATGCCTGAGTTGGCAAAAGAGGGGATTCCCGTTAATCCGAAGCCATACGTGCCAGCCGCAGCTGTTGGCGGGGGCGACTGATTATGGCGAAATTCTTCATCAATCGTCCCATCGTTGCGATGGTCATCGCCATTCTGATGGTGCTGGTTGGGGTCATCGCAATCCTGAACCTGCCAACAGCTCAGTTTCCAGATATTGCTGATCCGATGATTCAGGTGAAGGCTACATATCCCGGCGCGGACGCACAGACAATTGCTGAATCAGTTGCCACTCCCATTGAGCAGCAGATGTCGGGTGTGAGCGGCATGAACTACATGTACTCATTGAGTGCCAGTTCCGGCGGCGGGATGAGTCTGTATGTAGATTTCCAGCTGGGGACCAACATCAACACAGACCAGATCCTCGCGCAAATGCGGACTGGGCAAGCCAACGCGCAACTGCCCTCCGAAGTGACCCAGCAAGGCGTGATCGTGCAGCCCGGCACGACTGCGCCTTTTATGCTTCTCGACCTGTACTCGACCAACGGCGCATATGACAACATCTTCCTGGCCAATTACGCGACCATTAATCTGCAGTATGCGCTGACTCGTATTGCCGGAGTTGGTCAGGTCCAGATATTCGGTGCGGGACCGTATGCCATGCGCATATGGGTGAATCCAGACCGGCTGACAAGCCTGGGCGTGACGGTATCCGATATTACGAATGCAGTAAAAGCCCAAAACAAGGTCAATCCCGCAGGCCAAATCGGAGGGGAGCCTGTCCCTTCAGGCCAGCAATTCACTTACAACGTGCGAGCTCCCGGCCGCTTACCCACGCCCGAGGAGTTTGGTGAAATTGTGGTTCGTGCTCAGCCCGATGGCTCGATCCTGCGCCTTAAGGACGTGGCACGTATTGAACTCGGATCGCAATATTATTCGTACCTTGCGCGGTTGGGTGCGGCGGGAGAAGGTAAGCCTTCCCAGTCCGCGGCTCTCGTCGCGCTCTACCTCACTCCTGGCAGTAATGCATTAACAACCCGGGCCAACGTCCTCAAAATGATGGAGGAAGCGAAAGGGCGCTTCCCACAGGGCCTGGATTACATCGTGGCGCTCGATACGACACTTGCGGTCAGTGCCGGTATTAAGGAAATCTACCATACTCTTTTTGAAGCCCTGATCCTGGTCATCATCGTTGTGTACATCTTCCTGCAGGGCTGGAGGGCTACGCTGATTCCGCTGCTTGCGGTGCCCGTTTCTCTCATAGGAACCTTCGTCGTCTTTCCAATGCTCGGGTTTTCCATTAACACTCTTTCGCTCTTTGGCCTTGTGCTTGCCATAGGCCTGGTTGTCGATGATGCGATCGTCGTGGTGGAGGCAGTGGAACACCATATCGAGCACGGATTGACGCCGCACGATGCCTCAATTAAAGCGATGGAGGAGGTCTCGGGACCAGTCATTGCAATTGGGCTTATCCTGTCCGCTGTATTTATTCCTACGGCCTTCGTGCCAGGCATAACAGGGCAGCTCTATAAACAGTTCGCAGTTACCATCGCGATTTCTGTGCTCTTCTCCGCATTTAATGCCCTCACTCTCAGCCCAGCACTTTCCGCTTTGCTGCTGCGGCCCAGGAAACCTGCGCGAGGGCCGCTCGGCGCCTTCTTCCGCTGGTTCAACCGCGTCTTCGGACGCGCTACCGACGGTTACGTGAATGTATGCAAGCATCTTATCCATAAGGCCTTATTGGCGTTTCTTTTGCTTGGTGCGCTCACGTTTGCCGCAGGCTATTTTGGCAAGAGTATTCCGAAGAGCTTTCTCCCCGATGAAGATCAGGGATATTTGTACGCTGGCTTGCAACTGCCCAATGCGGCGTCTCTCCAACGTTCGTCGGATGCTGCTCGAGAAGTCGAAAAGATCATTATGGATACGCCCGGGGTGCAGTACGTTAGTACCGTCGTCGGATACAGTCTGTTGAGCGGCGTCAACGCCACATACAGCTCATTCTTCTTCATCTCGCTGAAACCCTGGGAAGAACGAAAGACTCCGGAGACCAGCTACGAAGGAATCAAAGCGCACCTCCAACAGGCGCTCGCAAGGGATCCATCGGGGCTTGCATTTTCTTTCCCGCCGCCAGCCATCCCGGGCGTAGGCACCTCTGGAGGCGCTACTTTCCTTCTTGAAGACAGGTCTGGCGGTAGCGTTGATTTTCTGGCAAAGAATGCGCGGCTATTTTGGGAAGAGGCCCGCAAGCGTCCTGAATTGGCGGGAGTCATGACGACGGCCCTGCTGAACGTGCCCCAGGTTGGAGTCAGGGTAGATAACGCCAAGGCGATGACCCAGCAGATCCAACTGAGCGACCTGTACCAGGCTGTGCAGACGTTCATGGGTGGTTCACTGATCAACTTCTTCAACCGATTTGGCCTGCAGTGGCAGGTGTACGTGCAGGCAGACGGCAACTTTCGAACTGATGCGGCAAATCTCGGAAAGTTCTATGTCAGAAACGCATCAGGCGACATGGTTCCACTGAGTACGCTTACTACCACGTATCCGCGCAACGGCCCCGAGTTCATGATGCGCTATAACCTGTTTAACTGCGTGCAGATCAATGCCTCGGCAGCGCCCGGCTATAGTTCCGGTCAGGTTATGGCGGCACTGGAGGATGTATTTCATAAGACGATGCCCAGTCAGATGGGGTTCGACTACATGGGAATGTCCTACCAGGAGCAAAAGGCCGCACAGGGTGTCTCACCCGGCGTTATTTTTGGTTTGGCCTTCTTCGTCGTCTTCCTCATCATGGCCGCGCAATATGAGAGCTGGACGCTGCCTTTCAGCGTGCTGCTTGGCGTTCCTATCGCCGTTTTTGGCGCCTTTTTCGCACTCTACTTCCGCCACCTTGAAAACAATGTGTATGCCCAGATTGGGTTGGTGATGCTGATCGGACTGTCAGCCAAGAATGCGATTCTTATCGTTGAATTTGCCAAGCTCGAGTATGAAAGTGGCAAGTCGCTAATCGACGCGGCCCTTTCTGGCGCCCGACTGAGGCTGCGACCCATCCTGATGACCGCTTTTGCCTTCATTCTGGGTTGCGTGCCCTTATATTTGGCAACTGGCGCAGGCGCAATTTCGCGCCAGGTTCTTGGAACGGCGGTCATTGGCGGCATGCTCGCAGCTACAGTCATCGCGATTTTCTTCATACCTGTGTCCTTTGATGTCGTTGAGCGGCTGGGACAGCTGGGAAAAAAGAAAGAATCTCCGCCAACTTCAGTGCCAGTCGTTTCACACACGGAGGGAGACTAGCAATGATTGGCGAGCGTAGGGTCATCGCAATTGCGTTGATGCTGTTGACTGGCTGCACCGTCGGGCCGAACTACAAGCGCCCACAGATCAATGCACCAGACGCCTACCGTGGGCTCGATCCAAATGCTCCGCCGCAGACCACCGCATCGATCGCCGATGAGAAATGGTGGACTGTCTTTGATGACCAGCAGTTGCAGGCCTTGATTCACAAAGCAATCTCTCAGAACTATGATGTGCGCATTGCAGCCACGCGTGTGCTACAGGCGCAAGCCCAATTGGGAATTACGCGCGCGGACCAGTTTCCTTCCATCTATGGTGGGGCAAGCGCATCTAACCTGCGCCTTCCCCAGACAAAGACAATTCCGGCTACCAATACGAGCGCAAACCAACTCAATCTGTCCCTGGCCTGGGAACTGGATTTCTGGGGAAAATATCGCAGGGCAACGGAATCGGCTCGCGCCAACCTTCTGGCAACAGAGTGGGGCCAGAAGGCTGTGATCTGGAGTCTGGTGAGTAATATAGCCTCGGCATATTTCCAGTTATTGGAACTTGATGCTGAAATGCAAATCTCTCGAAACACGCTGGCATCTCGCAAAGAGTCACTACGGCTTGTCGAAATACGCGCAACCGGTGGCACGACCTCCATGCTCGACGTCCGTCAGTCGGAGCAGTTGGTCTACGGCGCAGCGGCGAACATTCCGGCCCTCGAGAGGAGCATTGAGCAGCAGGAAAACCTCATAAGCATACTGATAGGTGACAACCCAGAGCCTATTACGCGCGGAAAGACTCTGCTCGAAATCCACTTTCCTCCGACAGTTCCCGCAGGGCTTCCTTCATCCTTATTAGAGAGGCGACCCGATATCCAATCGGCCGAGCAGCAACTGATTGCAGCAAACGCACAAATCGGCGTGGCGAAGGCGGCATATTTCCCTGACATTAGTCTGACAGCGATAGCTGGGTACCAGAGTACGGCTCTTACGAACTTATTTACCGGCCCGGCAGGTTTTTGGAGTTTCGGCGGGCAATTGACTCAGCCTATCTTTACTGCAGGAAAACTTCGCGCCAACGTCAGATTAACTGAGGCACAGCAGCAGGAAGCAGTGTTGTTCTACCAGCAATCCATCCAGCAGGCATTCCGCGAAGTATCGGACTCGCTGATAGGGTATAGGAAGGATCAGGAATATCGCGCCCAGCAAGAGTTGTTGACTACGGCAGCGCAAGATACAGTTCGGCTTGCGAATGTTCGCTATAATGGCGGCGTTACAAGCTACCTTGAAGTACTGGACAGTGACACCCGCTACTTCAATGCTCAAATCTCTCTTGCACAGGCCGAACTCAATGAGCGAGTGGCCTTGGTACAGCTTTACAATTCCCTTGGGGGCGGCTGGCAGCAATAGGCTTCATTTCGTCCCTTACGAGTCTAAGCGGGACTCTTTCGAATGAACTGACGACGTTGTCCAGGATTAGGCATGATCCAGATTGAGAGTCGACGTTCACTCTACAAAGATGTTTAGCTCAAAGTAACTTTGCCCGTGGCCAGATGATAGACCGCGGCGGTCACCTTTAGTTTGCCTGCCTTAATGGCATCGCGAATGACTGTCGAAGAGGTGCGCAGTAGTTCTGCTTGAACCTTTGCATTAGCTTCGATTGCCTGGTCAAGATTACCGTGAGACTGTTCCACCGCCTGCCTGAGACGCGTATATAGTGAACTGATTTGCCCCGGGACAGTTTCTGTTTTCATTGCCGCCTTCACTGCTCCGCAATTGCTATGGCCGAGCACAAGGATTGCTTCAACTCCCAGAACGGCAACGCCATATTCAAGGCTGGCAATAATTTCTGGCGTCACAATATTGCCGGCCACTCGTGTGACAAAGATGTGACCGATTGTCTGGTCGAAAAGCAGCTCCACAGGCACCCGGGAATCAGCACAGGCGAGCACAGCAGCGAAAGGCTCCTGTTTATCGACCGTTTTCTCTTTCAATATGCTTAGATCGTGCTGAATCGAAGTCAGCTGATTGGCGGCGAAACGCTGATTTCCCGAAAGCAATTCTTGCAGGGCTTCATCGGGGCTCAGATTGGTTTGGGCGCTAACGTGCGCGGGAGAAGCCAACTCGATTCCAGCCAGGCCTGTAACTCCAACGGCGGCGCTTGAAAGAACAGTCCGAAGAAATTGCCTTCTGCCATAATCCTGAAAGCGCGCATTATCTCCCATTGTGCGATAACCTCCCCTAAGCTCGTTACAAACTCGCGCTTCATAATACTCTTATTTGCCAGTAGATACTCAAATGAGTCTCACGTTATGAAACAGCCGCTGTTCGGCATAGAAAACTACCTGGAGAAGCTTTCGTGACTGCCTCAGGGTGCCGGGAGGGATGCAGGCTGCTGCAGACGGAACGAAATCAAGGTCTCGCTGGGCACTTGGATTGACTGACCCTTCTGAACTACAGATCCCACGGCGCCTGCAGTTGCACCGATGGCCGCTCCCATCCCTGCATTCCCTGCGATAGCTCCTATTGCTGCCCCGAGGCCGGCCCCGCCCAGAAGGCGTCTGGCGCTTCTTTTACCGCTACTACTGCCTTTCACCTCGTAGTCACTCGTATAAATCGGATAGGCAGTACCGTTGACGACGATGTCCGTGAGTACCAACTGCAAATTGGAGGACCCGGTTGCGCGTCCTGCCTGCTGCGCTACATCGAGGCGTCCATACACAGTATTGCCTGCCGGCACAATGACGGTCCCATTGACCGCGAGGTTGGTCTCAAGCACGGTCGTAAATCGGTACCCCTTCGGATCCTTGCTGGAATCTACCGTGTCGAGCATTCTCACCATGATCGGTGTACCAGCCGGCACCGTAATCATGCTCTCCTGTGATACCGCAGCCACATCGATAATCGCGAACGCTGCTACTAGTGCACACCATGCTATTGTCGACAAAGTTCTGGACTTGTACATTTGGTTTTCTTCTCCCTTCCGGTCAGGATCCCGCCACGGGCAGCGACGAATCAATTTGCAGATCAATGATCAGCAGCAATTGATATTCGACCTGCACGAATCGCGCGGCAGTAACCGCCCCAAGTGAATCCTTTACGCGGTCGTAGTACTTGGCCAGAAGATCCATCCGCTGCCTCTGATACGACAAAGCGTTCTGGACCAACTCATCCGCCTTTGCATCCGTCAACTGACTGTATGTTTGTGAGTACTCTTTTATATTGGCTACTCTCAGATCGTTGACTTTTGTCAGTTCAGCGTCATAATCACGGTAGATTGGCCAGAATTTGGCCGCCTGGTCAGGGTCGAGTTGCATGACTGCGCTCATCACTGCGGACTTTTGTGATCGCACATCTTTCCGCAAGAGAGCGATGTATTCATTGAGATTTTGTTCCTGTGGCGAGGTGAGTGGCGCTGTAGCCTTGGCAGGTGCTCCTTGAGTGGTAGTGTTACTCTGGGCGAGGGATCCCTGAGCTGAGGCCATGCCCAGGCACGCGAAAGCTGTGAATGTAATTGCGCTCTTAATCACCTTGTCCTCCTTGAGAAACCGATTTTCTATCTTGGCCTTACTTGGGCATTCATTGTCTCATTAAGGTTAGTGCGGTCCCGGCTACACTTCTGAACACGCAACTTTTCAGGGGAAAAAGCATACAAAGCTCTCGCCTCCTTCAAATTCAGTTGCAAACGCCCACTATTCTGCAAGACGGTCTAAAGTTATCGGTTTAGGCCCGACACTTCTACTGGCAAATGTGACAGTAGAGTAGTGGAAGCCCTCCTTGTATTTTCGTCTCATGCTGGCAATTCGAGATGACGCTGTTTGCGACGGACGTTTTTGTTGGTGCTGATGTGTTTCTCGTTTTGATATTAGAGATAAACTGACTGCCATGACTGTACCGGCACGTACACTAGGGGCTTTGCGGCTGGAAGTGGGTGAATCTTTAATTGCACGCACGGTACAACTTCCTATTCAGCAGTTCATCCATACTCAAGGGGTCAGCAGCGCTTTTCTGCTAGCAGCGGCAGTCATTGCGTTGATCTGGGCAAACTCACCGTGGAGCACCTCGTACTACCACATCTGGCATGTAGAGCTGAGGCTTTCCGGGCTGAGGTTGCCGATCCATGCATGGATCAATGACTTCATGATGGCGTTGTTCTTTTTCCTTGTTGGCATGGAGATCAAGCAGGAAATTGTCCACGGCGAGCTAGCGGATTTACGCCGCGCCGCGTTGCCCATCTTTGGCGGCATTGGCGGCATGATTGTACCGGCATTGATTTTTGTATTGCTGAACCATGGAAGGCCGGGCGCCTATGGCTGGGGTGTTCCCATGGCAACCGATATTGCCTTTTCGCTCGGCGTGCTTGCCATGGTGAAAGGGATTCCCGCTGAGTTGAAAGTGTTTCTGCTTTCGCTAGCTATTGCTGACGACATCGGGGCCATTGTCGTAATTGCGCTGTTTTATACCGACACGCTGCACCTCGAGCAACTTATAATTGCCGCTCTTCTCTTGGCTCTTATCTTTCTTTGCCGTCGCGTCGGAGTTGACAGGCTGATCATCTATGCGGTTCTGGGACTGGCTTTCTGGCTGGCAATTCTTCGCTCCGGAATCCATGCAACGATCGCCGGAGTCATTCTGGGAATGATTATGCCGGTCCACGCCCGAATCCCGCTCGATACGTTCGGCGAAGTCTGTGCGGAAACTTTGGCGGAGTTTCGCAAGGCATTTGCCGCTGGAGACAATGCCATGGCCAATCGACGGCTCGGCGCGATGGAATATCTCATTTCAAGAACCGAATCGCCGGCAGACCAGATTACGCGAAAGCTGCATGACTGGATTGCATTTCTCGTATTGCCGCTCTTCGCACTCTCGAACGCCGGAGTCACCTTCTCGTTATCGACCTGGCGGTCGCTGCTGCACAGCCCGCTGGCATGGGGCGTATTGGTGGGGCTGCTCGCGGGTAAGCCTCTGGGCATTTTTGCTACATGCTGGATCGCAGTAAAGGTGAAAGTTGCGCAGCTCCCGCAGTCGGTACGTTGGAGTCATGTTGTCGGTGTCGGTGTGCTTGCTGGAATTGGATTCACGGTTTCTCTTTTTATTAGTGCACTGGCATTCCAAGATCCTGCCATGCTGGATGCTGCAAAAACCGCAGTGCTGTCCGCGTCTCTACTCGCAGGAGTATCGGGTTATGTCCTTTTAAGCAGCATTGCTAAGCGAGATTCTGCGGATGCAGATTAGGAAAGGAAAAGGGGGCTGCGCGCCACCAGTCAATGACAGCGAAGAGCAACCATCGTGATATCGTCATCGAGCTCCTCATCCGAGCCGCGAGTGGCCCATCGGGTTAACTCGCTCAACAGACAGTCAGCGAGTTGATCTGCAGATGTGCATTGCGCCATAGTCAGGAACTCCCTGAAGCGGTCATTACCGAACTCGATTCCCGCGTTGTTAACGGTTTCCGGAATTCCATCGGTATAAAGCAAACACCAATCACCTGCTTTAAACGGCAACTCCAGCGAAGAGTAAGTTGCCCAAGGAAATTTCCCAAGAAACAACCCATTCTCTTCGATATCATGCACGGCCGCGGATGACGTGCTCCACAACAGCATTGGGGGATGGCCTGCGCCAGCGTACGTCAGTGTTTTTCTCGTCATGTCAACGAACAAATATGCCGCTGTAACATAATGATGCTCAAACTTCCCACAAAGGGCTTTGTTCAAACCGGACAACACTTGTGCAGGATCGGCTGCATTGGTAACCTGTGCAGCCAGCGCAATTTTCAACATCGACGCAATAAGCGCAGCAGGCATTCCGTGTCCTGACACGTCTGCTACTAGAATTCCGAGGCGCTTTTCATCCACTACGATGAAGTCGTAGAAATCGCCGGCAACCGAGGTCATGGGAACATAACGTGCAGCCATTTCCAGGCCTTCGATCTTCGGGATCTGGGTTGGGAGAATTGACAGCTGGATCTGCCGTGCAGTTTCCAGTTCCTTTTGGATTGTGTGCAATTGATGCGCGAGCTGCTCTTGGATACTGCGGAGCATCAGATGGGTTTGGACGCGCGCCATGACAATCGCAGGAGAAAACGGCTTATGAATGTAATCCACCGCGCCAACTTTGAATCCCCTTGTTTCGTCTTCAATCTCAGTTTGGCCTGTCAGAAAGATAACAGGTATGTCGCGCGTCTGTGCCTCCATTTTTAGCCGCGAGCATACCTCGTATCCGTCCATCTCAGGCATCATGACGTCAAGCAGAATCAGATCTGGAGAGGGTATAGCATTGGCCAACTCCAATGCCTTGGCCCCATTCGTTGCAATGCGGATTTTGTAGGTGTCCTTGAGGATCGAATTTGCAACTTGAATGTTGGCGGGGGCATCATCCACCAAGAGGATCGTTTTCTGCGGGTCCTGTTCTTTCATTTCACCTGCTCCCGTTTTTTTGCGCGCAAGTTTTGGCCACCTCATCCAGTTTTCCTAGAGCACCTTCAAAGTCGAAGTCATTGATGAGGGTGCCTAAAGCATCCAGCTGGGTCTTTTCTACAGTACCCTTTACTGTAGCTTGCAGGTTATAGAATGCGTCTTCTGCGGCGCCGTCACTAGCCTCGAGCAGGCTTCGGAGCCGAGCAATCGCCTCGGTGGCCGCTACTCCGTTGAAAGGTAACGTCTGCACTTCTTCTGGCGAGGCAGGCGCCGCTTCAGGCAGCGCGGCCTTTATGGCGCTAACTTGTTGTCCCAACGATTCTGCGAACTTGTCGAGCAGAGAAGGTATCGAATCCGGATGATCCTCGCGGATTGCTTTCTCCAGATTCTGAGCTGCAGATTGCACATCCACGATTCCAATGTTGCCGGCAACACCTTTAACTGTATGAGCAATGCGCTCAGCCAGTTTGAGATCGCCACTCGCGAGTGCGGCTAGAATCTCAGTGGAAACGTCGCCCTGTTTCGCTGCGAACTGTCTCAGAAGGTCGCGATAAAGGCGCTTATTGCCGGCAACCCGCTTTAAGCCATTGTCAATATCTATACCTGCTATTTCTGGCAGGATGACATCTTCGGGAGTATTTGCAGGTTTTGTTTGAGGCTGCACAGGCTTGGGCTTTGCCCATCGCAGTAAGGTGGAAAACAGAGCGTCAGGGTCAATTGGTTTCGACACATGATCGTTCATGCCTGCATCAAGACAACGTTGACGCTCTTCAACCAGCGCGTGGGCCGTCATCGCAATAATCGGAAGCTTCTGCAGGCGCGGAACACGCCGCAGTAGCTTTGTTGCTGTAATGCCGTCGATTTCGGGCATCTGCAGGTCCATGAACACAACATCGAACGGCGGATGCTGATCGCTTTCGGTCAATATCTTCACAGCCTCACCACCGTGATTTGCAATGGTGACGCTAGCTCCCGCCCCCTCAAGCAACTCGGTCGCAACCTGCTGGTTCATCTCATTGTCTTCGACCAGCAGGATTCGAATACCACTCGCATCGTGCACATACGCGTTCTCTTTTTTTTCTAGGGAACGATGCGCCTCAATCCCCGTAATACCGAAGAGATCCACCAACGTGTCGAAAAGCAGTGACAAGTTGACTGGCTTCAGCAAATAGCTATCGATTCCAATCTCCTCTGCTTTGCCCCTGATATCCTCTCGCCCGAATGCGGTCACCATTATGATCTTGGGAACGTGCTGCAACCTGTCATTGCGCTTAATGATGCGGCTGGTTTCAAGTCCATCCATTCCCGGCATATGCCAGTCCATTAAGACCAAACGATAGGGATCTTTGGAGTCTGCAACTGATATTTCCCGGATGGCATCCTCTCCCGATGAAACCGACTCAGCCCGGAGCGCAAAGGACTGAAGTTCGTCGGTGAGAATCTCTCGTGCCTGTGCATTGTCATCGACCACGAGGGCTCGAACACCTGCCAAGTCAGGGATGAAACGTTTGCGTCTCTCGCCTGTTCCAATACCAAACCAGGCAGTGAAATGAAAAGTGCTGCCTGCTCCAAGTTCACTCTCGACCCAGATGTTGCCTTCCATCATCTCAACCAGACGTTTGGATATAGAGAGCCCGAGACCGGTGCCACCATACTTTCGCGTCGTTGATGTATCTGCCTGCACAAACGCCTGGAACAGCCGTGCGCTCTGCTCCGGCGTCATGCCGATACCGCTATCGCGGACTGAGAACTTCATCTTCACTCGCTCTGCCGATTGCTCTTCGAGCGTTGCTATCACCACCACCTCACCATGTTCGGTGAACTTGATTGCATTGTTTACCAGGTTGATGAGGATTTGACCGAGGCGCAGCGGGTCTCCGATAAGGTTAGGAGGAATCTCATCCTGTACCTTAATCAAAAACTCAAGGTTCTTATCGTGGGCTTTCTGGCTAACAATTGCGGATAGATTGTCGAGTACGTCCTCAAGACGGAAGCCGGTGTTTTCCAAATCCAGCTTGCCCGCTTCGATTTTCGAGAAATCGAGAATGTCATTGATTATGCCAAGCAGAGATTGCGACGCCGACTTTACTTTGATTAGGTAGTTTTCCTGCTTGGGGGAAAGTTGAGTCTTTAACGCAAGATGTGTCATGCCGATGATGGCATTCATCGGCGTGCGGATTTCATGGCTCATATTGGCAAGGAAATCAGATTTGGCTTTGGTAGCGGTTTCAGCGGCTTCTTTGGCCACAGAAAGTTCCGCAGCTTGCACACGTGTCTGTTCGAGGAGTTCCTTGGCCTCAAGTTTGCTCAAAAGAATCTTGGTATTCAGCGCCACGGTCGGTAGAAGCGTGTCAAAGAGCGCCTGCTGGCGCGGGGACACCGAAGCTGAAGGTGCCAACTCAACGACCGCCAACACAACAGACTGATTGATAACGGGAATATAAAGGACACACGCGGGTGTCACTGTTCCGATGCCAACAGAAACCTGGAGCGGCTTGTCTGCAGTAGAAACAATCTGAAGGCTGCGCCGCTCAACAGCAGCTTGCCCCACCAGAGCTTCACCGAGCGCAATCTGTCGAGGCTCTGTTGCGACGTCCATTGCGAAAGAGCCTACACGCGTGAAGTGAGTTTGGTTTTGGTCAGCGAGGTAAAATGCACCATATAACAAGCTGAACGACTGTGCGATCCGAGACAGCAGGATTGTGGAGAACTCCGCGAAATCTTCTGCCGATTGCAAACGCTCAACAGTAGCCGCAACCTCAGCTCTGACCCATCCCTGCGTCTCCCGCTCGCGCGCAGCTGTCTGCAATGCCTGCAGTGCACGGCTCATCTCGCCAATTTCATTTGGCCTGTTAAGGTTGGAGATAGGTTCGTCTAGTCTTCCTGCCGCTACATCCAGTATTCGGCCTCGAAATGACAGTACTACCTTCACTACTTCAACCTGTACGATGGTGAGCGCAAGAATGAAAGATGCAGCCAGGCCCAGTGTGATCACGATCCACGTGATCAAAATCGTCCGGTGTGTTCTGACAGTAAGTTCGGCGGATCGCTGGTTCAGAGTTGCCTGCAATTGCTCACATAGCTGGATGAGAGATTGTCGAGCGTCGTTCAGCTCAGGATCGAATCTCGTTCGCATTAGCTCCATGGCTCTTTCATTGTTACTGGACAATGTTGCGGTTCTAATTGCGCGTGATTCCGAAACAGCCCGATCAAAATGATCTGTCGCTGCGTTGATTACCTCGGAAAGACTTGGGCTAGTCTCCTTCGCTGCATCTGTGTATGTGTGGAGTTGAGCTGCCGCCTCGTCGAGATTAGCGTCGATTACATGCATTGTGTCGACACTGGTCTCCGCGATTTCCTTATAAAGGAGCATTCCGAACAGGTTGCTTTGCGAACGTGCGATTGTCAGGTTGTGAAGGGTCTTGACATCTTTGCTGATCAGGTCGCTGTACCAGGCATCGATTTTGCCCATCTCAATCGATGCGTACATCGTGCCTGCAATAACCATCACGACCAGAGGAAGCAGCGCGATGAGAACCTTGGTTCGGATTCTAAGATTTTCTAGGAGGCTCATTTATACTGCTCCCATTGTGACAACTGAGAACCGTTGCGATCAATGCTGGTCAATTGTAGCCGCCACAGCAGAGTTGTCGCTCTGGCACCTTACTCGCTGGCTATGGCGAAGGAGGATTGCCAAGGAATTATTTGCCCAAGCATCCAGCGGCTATATCATGAACGTAAATTCTGATCATTTTATTTATAGGGATGAGTTTCATAGAACTGGCAGAAGTGACAGCACGTTAAGCATCAATGATTTTTGTTTTTGCCCTTCGCCAATTCAATCTCCGAAGCGCTTGGGAGTGTGAAACATGTCGGTCATCGGCGGGATCCATGCCATTGTTACTCGCCGTTCAGGAGGCCCTTGGCTGCGATAGAGACTAGCGCGAAAAATGGTTCCCTCCGCTGGCGCGTGTGGATCATGGATCGGAAGAGAATCCGCATTGCCGCATACCAGACATTGGTGTTGCGATCGATCCGTGCGGATACTTGGAAATTGGAATTCCACTTCCATCCATCTTCGCGGTGAGGTGAATTAAGGTCAATATCCAGGTCAATCCACTCTCCTTCGGCGAGACTTCGAATTCCTTGTATTTTCCGGATATCTTGAAAATCCGATCCGCTAAAAGAGCTCCGCAAATGGCCCAGTTCAAAGGCCCAAGAGTCTCGGCGGTCGGGTTGGGTTCGGGCTTTAGATACGGCTCTTATCGTCCAGCGTGACCTGATCTCGGTCCTGTACTCTAGAACTGTTTCGATGTGCGTCGACATCAGCGACGATTGGCTCTGCGCCGCGCCAGAATGGAGATTGCGGGTCAGTCTCCAGCGGAATATTCTGTGCCGCATGGACGCTTTGAAGACGGCAGGAGGTTTGTCATGCGCAAAGGTCGCACTGGCGATGGCAAGCAGACAACTAATTGCGGAGACTTATCGTAACCAACGCTTTATATCAAGCGAGCAATTTCCAGAGCTGTATATTCCGAAGCTTCAGGCATATATGGTGAACTTCTCGACGACACGGTTTATGATTCCGCGCGGGCTTGGCGAATCTGGTTTCAGGCCAAGTTCAATGGAGGTGAAAAGCCCAAGCAACTGGCCAAAGATGACGTCTACGGCAGGGCGATACCAATCGTCCAAGTGTTCGAGAGCAGGGCAGCCAAGGCTACAATCGCTCGCGTCGTGCATCCCGCCAACCGTCACAATCGAACGCACAATCTGCTTCACGCGGATCTCATTCAAGAGGTCAGAATCATATTTGCGTCGCAGGGGGTCGGTGGAAAGAAATAGAGTGAAGAGTGTTTCCATGTTTAGCGCGGACATCGGGCCATGCCGAAGCCCAAGCGTTGTTTCATACATCGTCTGAATTCCACCGCTGGTCAGCTCGAGCATCTTCAGCGCGGATTCGCGTGCAGTTGCAGATAGTGATCCAGCACCGACATAGCAGGCAGTGCGATATTTCTGCTGTGCCAAGTTGTGAGCCAACTCCGCGCCTTCGCGTAAAAGGTATTCTGCGGCCTGCACCATGCACTCCAGCGTCTTGTCGAAAGGAGTTCCGTCCCACAGATGTGCGAGCTCCTGGCCGAAGAGGATCATGTTCGTAAATGAGCTGGTCATCGCCAGACTGCGATCGTTGACTGCATCACTCAGTACCGCGGCGAAGCAATTTTTGTGTTCATGGGCAAGCTTTGCCATCTGGGCGTTCTGATTGCAACTCACAATCACGTGCCGGACATTTGGGCTGTTTACAAGCGCCTGCTCCAGCGCGGCTACGCCTTCCGGGCTATCACCGGAGCGCGAGAAAGAAATCCAAAGGTAGTTGAGACCCGGAACCATAAGATCATCGCCGTTCGTGAGCAAGTCAGTGCTGGGGACAACCTGCACTTCGCATTTCCAGCGTCTCCGCAGCAGATTCGCAACAGAACGGCCAGCGTAATCTGAGGTCCCAGCGCCAATCAGGTAAATGGGCCATCTTTCTTCATGAGCTTGCCGCAAAAATACCGCCAGATCTCGCCGTAGCTCCTCAAACAGCCGATGTGTGACGGGCCATGTCGTCGGCTGCTGCGCGATTTCGGCGGGTGTGTAGAGCAGGCCGCGTTCCAGTTTTTCAGGTTGAGAAAGATTCAGAAGCTGCGAGAGGGGATTCACTGTTTATTCCTTAAACATGAGATAAAGAAACAATAAGAAGTTAAAAGTAAACCATCCTCAAATATCGTTTGCAAGGAACAACCATCGGTCGTCAGCGCAGTGGTAGGTAAACCACATTGCCCGCAAGTCTGCGAAAATCATGACTGAGCCGAAAATAGGCATTCGCGATACGGACTTCGTCTACGTCGAATACATAGATAACGAAGGGTAAAGGAAGCTGAAAAACGTTAACGACTATGAAAGATTTCGACATCGCCATCGCAGGAGAGCTCAATCTCGACGTAATTCTTTATGGCCTTCCAACCGAGATGCCGACGGAAAGGGAATTGCTCGCAAGCAGCTTCGGCGCTACTCTGGGGGGCTCTTCGTCGATTGTGGCGCACAATGCCGCAACTCTTGGCGCAGGTGTTGCGTTTACATCTCTAATTGGAAACGATGAATTTGGACGTATTGCTCTAGACAGGTTGGTGGCGGCAGGCGTCGATGTCTCGACAGTGGTGCGGCACAGCGACGCCGCGAGTGGCATAACCGTCATTCTGCCGCACGGCGATCAGCGCCATATGCTTACTTTTGCGGGGACGATTGCTGATTTGACAATCGCGCACCTCGATTTCGATTTTCTAGCCCGGGCGCGCCATTTGCATCTTTCGTCACTCTATCTACAACGCGGCCTGCATGCCGGACTGCCTGAATTCCTGCGCCGCCTGAAGCGAGCTGGGCTCACCATCTCGCTCGATACAAATGACGATCCCGAAGACCGTTGGGGAGACCCCTTGCCTGAGGTACTTATTCATGTCGATGTGTTTCTCCCCAATGAGGATGAAATATGCCGGATGACCGGGCGCAGGGGACTGAACGATGCGGTCCAAGCGTTACCAGTAAAGCCGCCGGTCATCGCCGTGAAGCGCGGACGCCATGGTGCTCGCGTGTATGAACATGGAAGCGGCATCGATGTTGCTCCACTCGTTGTGACTCCGGTGGACACGATTGGAGCGGGTGACAGCTTTGATGCGGGATTCCTTTGCGCCTATCTTCTTTCCAAAGACGCGGTCACATGCGCACGGGCAGGGAATATCACCGGTGCCCTGTCTACGCAGTCTGCTGGTGGAACAGAGGCCTTTCGTGACCAGGCTCTTCGTGAAACCTTCCTAGGCGAGCATAGGTTCTTTGACCTTCTTGGGGGCGGAAATGCGGACATAAGGGCATAAGTATTTGCAGTACCTACTAACGTGATGGGGAAGCATGCCACATGAAACTCTATCGAACCAGAAGCGGCGCATTCACCTCGTTTGAGAATTTCTTCTATCGCACTAAAGCAGAATCATGGGACTCGCTGATCGCCCGCGATGACCTCCACGATCACTGCTTTGCAGCGATAAAAAATACCTCGCCCTCGAAGGAATTTTCTGAGATCGATATTTTGCCTCCGGTTGAAAATCAGGAAGTGTGGGCCGCTGGAGTAACTTACTATCGCAGCCGAACGGCACGCATGGAGGAATCAAAAGACGCTGGCGGAGGCACTTTCTATGACCGGGTATATTCCGCAGAGCGCCCGGAGCTGTTTTTTAAAGCAACAGGCCGCCGAGTTGTAGGGCATCGAGATAAAGTTCGCATCCGCAGCGATGCGAAGTGGTCAGTGCCCGAGGCTGAACTGACTTTATTGTTAAGCAGCAGCGGAAAAATTACCGGCTACACCATTGGCAATGATATGAGTTCGCGCGACATTGAAGGCGAGAATCCGCTCTATTTACCGCAGGCCAAAGTTTATGACGGAAGCTGCGCGATTGGTCCGTGTATCCTGCTCAGGCCGGAACCGCTGCCCAAAGAATCTCAAATTGAGCTGAGGATCCTGCGCGGCGGTGATGCTGCTTTCGTAGGGAAGACTTCACTGGCAGAACTCAAACGCGAGCCGCAGTTGCTGGCCGAGTATCTTTATCGCGACAACACATTCTCCTGTGGCAGCTTGCTTATGACAGGCACGGGCATTGTGCCTCCGGATACTTTTACGCTCCATCACGGAGACGAGATTCACATTTCAATTGAACACATTGGGACACTCTCGAACACAGTGGCGTGACGGCTACGCCCTATCTGATCGCGAACGATATGGCGACGGTAAGAACGAGCGCCGTGACTGAGATGATGGTTTCGCAGACTGACCAGGTCTTGATGGTCTGGCCAATGCTCATGTTGAAGTATTCCTTGACCAGCCAGAATCCGCCATCGTTGACGTGCGAGAAGATCAGGGAGCCTGCGCCGGTGGCAATCGCCAGCAGTTCTGGATGAACGCCCGCGCCGTGCAGAGCGATGGGCGCAACGATGCCGGCGGCGGTGGTCATTGCTACAGTGGCCGAACCGGTTGCGAGACGCATTAGAGCCGCCAAAAGCCAGGCAAGGAACAGCAGAGGTATATGGCTGTGCATGGCGACGGAGATGATCGCATTGGAGACGCCGCTGTCCTGCAAGATGCGCCCAAAGCCGCCGCCTGCGCCAACCAGCAGCGTGATAGTCGCCGTGGGCGCGAGGCACTCATTGCTGAAACGCAGAATCGTTTCCCGGGTAAAGCCGCGCATTCTGCCTAACGTGAAGAAGCTGAAGAGCACGCCAATTAACAATGCGATGCTGTCATTGCCGATCAGACGCAGCCACTCGTTCAGAGCGCTCTTGGGCGCGGAGAGCGTGTCGGCCCAGCTTCCCACCAGCATCAACAAGACGGGCAGAAGAATCGTGAGCAGCGTAAGCCAGAAGCCGGGTAGGCTTTGCTCATCGCCATGATCGACAAACTCGGCGGCCATGGGGTTTTCCTCGGCGAGCGTTACATGCGGAGCAATCAACTTCGCGTAGAGAGGGCCGGCGATGATTGCGGTAGGAATGCCGACAAGCAACGCGTAAAAGATGGTGCGGCCCACGTCGGCCTTGTAGATGGTAACGGCCAGCAGCGCAGCGGGGTGCGGCGGCACAAGGCCATGCACAACGGACAAGCCGGCCACCATTGGTAGTCCAACCAACACCAGCGATGTTTTTGTTCGTCGGGCCACAGTGTACGCAATGGGAATGAGCAGCACGAAGCCGACCTCAAAAAATGCGGGCAGGCCAATGATGAGTCCGATGACGACCATGGCCCAATGGACATTTTTCTCACCGAAGAGATTGATCAGCGTATGCGCGATCTGAGCAGCGCCGCCTGACTCGGCCATCATTTTGCCGAGCATCGTTCCCAGCGCTACAACAATGGCAATGTGTCCGAGCGTTCCACCGACTCCCACTTCAAAGGAATGGGCTATGTTATGAAGCGGCATTCCGGCAGCGACAGCCAGCGCTAGCGACACAAGAAACAAGCTGATGAATGGATTCAGCTTGACTACGGCGATCAGCAGAACCAGACCGACAACAGCGATGAGGGCCGAGATGAGCAGAAAAATGCTGTGATGATCGATCATAGTCAATGTACGGATCAGGCGTTCGGGGCCTTATAGGCAACGCAATCGATTTCGATTTTGCAATCGACGACCATGCTGGATATAACGCATGCGCGGGCGGGAGGGTGCTCGCCAAAATACTTTCTGAAGACAAAATTGAACGACGAGAAGTCGCGCGGATCTTCAAGCCATACGCCGCAGCGCACCACATGTTCCGGTCCAAAACCGGCTTCGCTCAGGATCGAGAGCAGATTGTGAAGGGCCTGTTCAGACTGTGCAACAATGTTGCCTGCGACTACTTCGCCATTGACCATTGGCACCTGGCCCGAAACATAGAGCCAACCATTGGCTTCGACCGCTCGTGCGAACGGAAGGTGCTTTCCCCCTGTGCCCTTACCGCCCTCCACGCCATAACGCTTGATGGTCATTCCGTACTCCTTTGATTTATTGAATCCATGTTGTTTTGCCGCGAGGCAGAAAGCGACCGCTGCATTTTCTGGTAGCTCCTCGATTCGTGTAGGAGAGAACGCCATTCACCCATACACTGGCAATGCCCTCAGCGGGACGTATTGGGTCAGCGAATGTGGCAGTGTCGATAATCTTCTCCGAATCGAAAAGTACGAGATCGGCAAAATAACCCTCGCGAACCAGGCCGCGCTTTGCCAGCCCGAAGCGTTGAGCCGGCATTCGCGTCATCTTATGAATGGCTTCGGGCAGAGAAAGCAATTTTTCTTCGCGGCTGTAGCGTCCCAGGACACGGGGGAATGTTCCCCATAGACGGGGATGAGGGAGGGGATCATTCGGCAGTCCATCGGAGCCAATCATAGTAGCCGGATGCCGCAGAATCCGGCGCATGTCATCTTCGGAGATGCTGTGATAAATGGCCCCAGCAGGCTGCAGCTTGCGGGCCGCATCGATCTGCGCTATGCCCCAGTTGATTGCAATTTGTGCGAGCGTTTGCCCCGCGAGTTCAGGATGCGGCGTACTCCAGGTAATCGTGATCTTTACGCGCTCGTCGACTTGCCGCAGATCGAGAGTGCTCGATCCGGCCGCGTAGGGATAGCAATCGCATCCAACATTCTGCGACGCGCGCGCTGTGTCAAGAGTGTGCAGCACTTCACCGCTGCGTCCCCAGTTCGCGATGCCGGCGCATTTCAGATGAGAAATAATGACCGGCACATGGTTTCGTCGGCCAATCTCGAACGCTTCGTTCATCGCGTCGAGAATTGTTTCCGTCTCGCTGCGCATATGGGTGGTGTAAACCGCGCCCGCGGCTGCCAAAGGTTGCGCGAGAGCAAGTACTTCGTCTGTCGAAGCAGAGTATGCCGAAAGATATGCGAGACCGGAGCTCAGCCCCAGCGCCCCATTATCAAGCGCCTCCTGAAGCTGGCGGCGCATGTTGTCAATTTCTGTCGCGCTTGCCGTGCGGTCGAGCCTGTCCATTTGGTTGTTGCGCAAAGCCGTGTGACCAACCAACGCGCCGACGTTTACGGATGGCTGCGCCTTCTGGATTGCCGCAACATACGCGGCGAATGTTGGGTAGCGGAAAGCATCGGCGCAGCCGAGCAGGTTCATCGGATCGGGCGGCTCTCCGCGCAATTGCACGGGAGCGGTGCTGATGCCGCAGTTGCCGACGATCACGGTTGTAACTCCCTGCGAAAGCTTTGAAAGCATAGCCGGATTGTGAATTACGGCCGTGTCGTCATGCGTATGAACATCGATGAAACCGGGAGCCAATATAAGACCATCGGCATCGATGTTTTCCGTCGCTGCATACTTTAGGGAATTGCCGATTTCGCGGATATGATCGCCGTTTAGCGCGACATCCAGACATTGTGAGGCAGCGCCGCTCCCGTCCAGGACAGTCGCGTTTCGGATGAGAGTATCGCAGTTGGGCATCTTCGGCTCTCTTAGAATATATCCGGCATGTGTTTCGGACCGCGCATGTGCCTGTTACGGGGAGACTATGAAATCTGATTTGATAGACGGCAAGCGCTATATACTTATGGCAATTTCTCAACTAAATAAGGGTCTCGGCCATCTCGAAAAAGATTTGGAGCCGGAAAATATTGCGTCACTCGATTGGAGCCTGCTGCGCGAAGACCTCAGCCTGCCATCTGCCGTTCTGTATCAGGACAAGCTTCTGCACAATCTTCACTGGATGCAGCAATTCATCAACGCGTACGGAGTCAAACTAGCGCCGCACGGCAAAACCACCATGGCACCGAAATTGTTTCACTTGCAATTAGACAAAGGCGCCTGGGGAATCACGCTCGCGACCGCGCACCAGACGCAAGTGGCTTATCAATATGGAGTGCGGCGCGTTTTGATGGCAAACGAACTGGTGGGCAAGGAGAACATGGCCATTATTTCGCGCCTGCTGCTCGATCCCGTCTTTGAATACTATTGTCTAGTCGATACCGCAGCGCAGGTTGACCAGCTTGGCGAGTTCTATGCCGAGCGCGGTCAGCGTCTTAATGTGTTGCTCGAACTTGGAGTTATGGGCGGACGTACCGGAGTGCGTGATCAGGCGCAGTTAGAGACAGTTCTTGCAGCATTGTTGCGCTGGAGCAATACGCTCGCGTTGAGCGGTATTGAAATGTATGAAGGCGTGCTCGACGATGAGACTGCTATTCGCGCATTCCTGCAACGCGCAGTGGATGTTACCCGGATGCTGGCCGCGGAAAAGCGTTTTCTGCATACGCCTGTTTTGCTTTCGGGAGCAGGCTCTGCCTGGTATGACGTTGTCGCAGAGGTCTTTTCTTCTGCTGGGTTGGGCGATGCAGTTGAAATCATTCTGCGTCCGGGCTGCTATCTCACGCATGACGTTGGCTCATATCGTGAGGCGCAGACGAGGATCTTCGAACATAATCCCATAGCGCGCCGCATGACATCCGGTTTGCTGCCTGCGTTGCATGTCTGGGCCTATGTGCAGTCTGTACCGGAAGCAGAGAAAGCGATTGTAGGAATGGGTAAGCGCGATGCCGCTTTCGACGCTGGCTTTCCCACTCCAGCGCTGCATTATAGACCAGGTGACGCCACGCCGAAGGCTGTGCTCGCGCGATGGATGCTGACCAAAATGATGGATCAGCACGCATATTTGCAGATTGCAGAGGGTGACGATCTCCGCGTTGGCGACATGATCGGCTTCGACATTTCGCACCCATGCCTGACGTTTGATAAATGGCGCGTGATGCCGGTGTTGGACGAGCAGTATCAGGTTGTTGATATAGTGCAGACGTTCTTCTAGGTTTGTCTGGAGATATGAAAGTGAGCAACGAAGCCGCGATTCCAGAGGCGGAGCTGTTGATTGCCTGCTTGCGCGGAACAGCTTCCGCTGTCCCCCGTGGTGCAGACTGCCGCTTGTTGGCAATGTTGGCCGAGACTCACGGAGTATTGCCTCTTGTTTACCGCGCTTTAACTGCGAGTGGCATAGAAGTCCCAGACAAAGCTTTCCGCGAGACCGTCCTGAATTCGCAGCTGTCGAGTAAAAGTCTGGCGGAGGAACTGGAACATCTCCTCGCCGTTTTCGCGATGCGCGGCATCGAAGTGCTTCCGTTGAAGGGCCCGGCATTGGCGGAGACATTATATGGTGATGTGACACTTCGCCCATGCGTCGATCTTGATTTGCTGGTGCGGGTAGGCGGTTACCATCAGGCTGAGCAACTACTGCTAGAAGAAGGGTGGGAAGCGTCAGCACCTGCTGATGAATATCAACGCAAATTTATGCGCGGCGAGTCCATGGTTGAACTGCATTTCGGCGTCGCGTCTCCTCGATCTTTTCCTTTCGACGTTGAGGGCACGTGGAACAGAGCGCGCAATGGCGCATTTCGCGGCCAGCCCATGAAGACGATGTCTGAAACAGACCGCGCCCTGTATCTGTTCCTCCACGGACTGAAGCATGGCTACGGTAGGCTGATCTGGATTCTTGATGCTGCTCTTGCACTCGAAACAATGCCATGTGGTCCGCGCGAACTCATAGAATGTGCCAAGGCGCAAGGACTGGAACAGGTGCTCTATATCAGTTGCGCGATGGTTGAAGAGGTTTTCCCGAAGCGTCTTCCGGAGAGCCTGACCGCAGTACTGGGAGATTCGCCTAGAGCTCTGCAGGCAGCACGCGCCAGCGTCCAAAGATTGTTGGCAGGCGCAGCAGGCACTGGACGCGATCCCGAAATCTGGGGATTTTACGTTCAGGCGGAAACAGGTCCGGCCATGCGGTGGTGTCGCCGTTTGGCCTTCTTCGCACCGACCAATGAGGACTCTCGATGGCTCAATGACCATCGGCTTCCACACTTCCTCGCGCCAGTGATGCGGCCATTTCGCCTGCTGGCGAAATATGGACTGAAGCGCGCATGGCGGACGGCGTTCCCGACGTTTCACTAGAGGCAAGAATTCAGGCCTACATAGCTTTGTTCCTTCCGGGATGTCAACAGAAGGACTGGAGCATTGAGCCCAACTAAGGTTCAAGGCTTACTGTGAATCGCGTGCGCCTTTGATACGAACAAAAGAAGAGGTGACGGCGCCCACGGCAACTTTGGCATACCGTTGGATCAACTCCCTTCGTGCAGATGTCTGTTCCTGACTGACATTATCCCGCTCGTCCTGCCCACCTGCGCCTTCTTTTTGGGGCGTTTCTGACATAGTGAAAGGGGTCCTTTCTTATGAGCAGCTACTAGCTTGCAAACGCAGCTTGTCAATGGTTAAGGAGCAGTCACATTCGGAGATGTGCTGGCTCCATATTTGCTATTGGCGTCGGGGGAATAAGTTGCATTCAGGGTATTTCCAGCGGGGAGAGAAAGTCCGGTGTAAGGTACGGATATCTGTGTGCCGCTCAACAGCACGCCAGTGTTATTGCTGAAGGTGTTGGCAACCACGATGTCGGGCGTGCCGTCCTCGTCAATGTCGCCTGCGGCCGCAGAATAAGGTTTGGTTCCGATGGTAAACGGGCCGAACACGGTATAGGGCGTGGCTATACTGCCGACTGCGACGTTGAGTGTGCCATCGGTATAGTTCGCTACGATTAAGTCAGGGATGCTGTCGCCGTTGATGTCAAAGAACCTCACCTCGTCCGGTCCATTACCAACACTGACTGTTGTTTGCGCGACAAATGTTCCGCTGCCATTGTTTTTCAGAACATTGACGTTGTTGCTACCGAAATTTGCCACGGCAAGCAACTGGCTGCTGCCCGCACCGGTGATGGCGAGGGCCTGCGGTCCAGTGCCGACAGTGACGGTGCTTGCGGTAAACGTGCCATTCTGGTTGTTCAGCAGAATGGACACTGTGCCGTCGTGATAGTTTGCGATCGCTAGATCCGAATAGAGATCTCCATTGAAGTCCGCGGCGCGAATGGCTTCCGGACTGTGTCCGACCTTGATAGCCGATCCGGTCACCGACAAGCCGCCGCTACCGTCGCCGATCAGTATGCTGACGGCGTTGTCGCCGGTGTTCGCCACAGCTACATCCAGGTTATTGTCGTGGTTAAAATCGCCTGTTGTTAACGACGTTGGCGTATTAGTTGCCGTGCCCACGGTGTAGAACACTGGAAGCTGAAAACTTCCGTTGCCATTGCCAAGCATCACGGCAATTTGATTTGTGCTGTAGCTTCCGACTATCAGATCAAGCGTGCTGTTCCCGCGCAGGCTGACAGCATGGACTTCCGACGGGCCAAAGCCACTGGCGATCAGGATCGAGGTTGCCGTGCCAAACGTGCCGTCACCTTTTCCGAACTGAATCGTTACGGAGTCCGTCCCAAACACGGAGGTGATCATGTCCGGTATCCCATCGCCATTTAGGTCAGCGAGCTCGGTCCACACGGGAAGGCTGTTGGCGCCTGTACTCGTCGTTGTTTGGGGCAACAAGGACGGTGCAGCAGTGGAAGTATTCAGCGTGACTGGTCCAGTGACCGGGCTGCTGCTGGTCACGTCAGTAAAGGCGAGCTGCCCGCTCGGCGCGGTGAAGCCAAAGCCGAAGACATTGATTTGCACAGTAGTGGCCGTCAGCGAAGCGATTGTGGTTTGCGATTTGCCATAGATCGTGACCGTCACAGAGGTCGATGCTGCAGCGTAATTCGTGTCTCCGCTATAAGCCAGCGATAGGGAATTGCTACCAGCGGGAATGATGGCCGGAATCGTTATGGCAGCAGCGCCTCCGCTCAAAGGAACTATGTGGCTGCCGCCTCCATTGAATGCGTAAGTAATGGTACCGGTCGGTACAGCACCACTCCCAACGCCTGCCACCGTTATGCTCACTGTCCCACCCTGTCCTTGAACCGGATTGGTGGGCGTAACTGTATCACTGATTGATACCGTTCCCGCGGAAACATTCAGCATCGCGCTGGTGTTGCTGCCTGCGAAATCTGTTGTTCCAATAAATGAAACAGAGAGAGTATGGCTGCCCTGAGCCAATGCATTGAACGGCCCACTGATCTGATAGTTGTTATTGT